>DATKFO010000162.1:0-5994 GCA_035544355.1 Thermoanaerobaculia bacterium | reverse complement strand
CGGCGGAGGAGTCAGGCGGCGGCCCCGCGGAGATCGTCGAAGTCAGTGCTCCATCGGATTCAAAGACGAACGTCGTTGAAACGAAAGTCTCCGAGGCTGACGAGCTATCGATCGTCGAGGCGGACATCATCGTTTCCGGCGGGCGCGGTTTGAAAGAAGCAGCGAACTTCTCGCTGATCCGCGATCTCGCGCATGCCATCGGCGGCGCGGTGGGCGCATCGCGAGCGACCGTCGACGCGGGGTGGATCGACCATCAGCACCAGGTCGGCCAGACCGGCCGCGTGGTCAGCCCGAACCTCTACATCGCGGCCGGCGTCTCCGGCGCGATCCAGCACCTCGCGGGCATGTCGTCGTCGAAGCACATCGTCGCGATCAACAAGGATCCCGAGGCGCCGATCTTCCGCATCGCAGACCTCGGCGTCGTCGGAGATCTGTTCGCGATTCTTCCGGCGCTGACGGAAGAAGTGAAGAAGGCGAAGGCGCACTAAACGAAAAAGGACAACCTAAGAGGTTGTCCTACGTAGGACCGCCTCTCAGGCGGTCCGGCTTACTGCGTCGGCGCGAAGCACGACGCGCAGTCGAGCGGCTTTTCCTTGATCGAGAAGCCCGCGCCCATCGAGCTGGGAATCGAGCCCATGCCGTCGTTGGTGCAGTCCATCGAGATCATGATGATGTGGCGCGCCCACGGCGATTCGCATTTTTCGCTGACGGCCACGCGATAGATCTGCGGGCTCTTGCCGATGACGCGCTTGCCGTCGAGGAGCACGATGAAGTACTCGACTTCGTCGCCCGCTTCGAATTTCGGGAGCGTGATGCGCGAGAGAGGTCCGAGGTTGTCGCCTTCGACCGAGCACCAGTCGGTCGTGTTCACTTTGCGGAAGAACGCGCGGAGCTCGCCCTTCTCGTAGGCGTTCAGTTGCAGCACGGCCATCTGATCCGCGCGCATGCACGAGATCGGCGTGTAGTCGATGAGGTTCTTCGGCGGCTGTGCGGACGCAACAGCAGCGAGAGCAAGAACGATGACGGCGGCAATGGCGGTGCGTTTCATGGGTGACCTCTCGTCAGGCGCAACAACTGATGATAAGCCCAAAATTACAGGCCGGACTCGATTTTGGGCACAAATATACTTGACTGACAGAGCTTCCGGACCTACATTGTGGGTATGGCAGCTAAGACGCCGACGCCGACCACGCTACAGCAAGCGATCATCTTCTATGCCGACCCGGAGAACTGCCGCCAGTTCATGACGGAACTCCGCTGGCCGGATGGTAAGGTCACCTGCCCGGCGTGCGGCTCCGACAACGTCAAGTGGCTTCCCAATGCGGTCCTCTTCAAGTGCTACGAAAAGCACCCGCGTCAGAAGTTCTCTTTGAAGGTCGGAACGATCTTCGAAGATTCTCCGATCGGTCTGGAGAAGTGGCTTCCTGCTATGTGGCTCGTCGTGAACTGCAAGAACGGCGTTAGCTCTTGGGAAGTTCATCGCGCGCTTGGCGTCACTCAGAAAACCGCATGGTTCATGCTGCACCGCATCCGTCTCGCAATGCAGGATGAAGAGGGCGGAATGCTCAATGGTGAAGTGGAAGTAGACGAAACCTTCATCGGTGGCAAAGCGCGCAACATGCACGAAGCGAAACGCCGCGAGAAGATCACCGGAACCGGTGGCAAAGACAAGACCATGGTTCTCGGCATGGTCGAGCGCGGCGGCAAGGTGGTCGCCGGTGTCGTCGAGACGCGACGGAAGCAAGAGTTACAAGACCGCGTACGACAGACCGTCGAAGCGGGCGCCGCGATCTTCTCCGACGAATTGAAGTCCTACGAAGGACTCGACGCTGATTACGCGCATGCGGTCATCAATCACGCAATCGAGTACGTCAACGGCAACACGCACACGAACACCATTGAGAACTTCTGGAGCCTTCTGAAGCGCGGATTACACGGCACCTACATCAGCGTCGAGCCGTTCCACCTGTTCCGCTATATCGATGAACAGGCATTCCGCTACAACAACCGCAAGGACATGAACGACGGCGACCGCTTCAATGCCGCCATGAAACAGATCGTTGGAAAGCGACTGACGTACGCGGAACTCACTGGCAAGACGTTGGAAGCCGAACCGCAGTCACATTCGGAACCGCAGCCGCCGACGGAATGGGAGCCGTTCTGAGGGCGGCGCGGACGCCGCAAACGGCAAGGGCGCGGCAAGAGGAAGAAAACTAAGTCTTCCGCTTAGGTCCGCGCTTGTTCGGATTCTTCGCGGCCTCTTCGCGGTGTGCCTCGATCCGTTTCTTGATTTCCGAATGAGGCACCGCGAGTATCGCCTTCGTGGCATCGCGGAAACGTCGGTACGCCTCCGCTCCCTCGATCATCTCCGGCGGTTGTTTGCTCATGCGCCTGTGATGATACCCCCACGCGCCTCGGCGGTGAAGGCTTCGGGCGACTTGACTTGTGAAACGGAGGCACACTCTGCGTGTTAGGATCATCGCTGGGCGGTAGGAGCGACTGATCATCGTTCCGATGCCGATAGCTCGCGCACGGTCCGCCCTACACGTTTCCGCGCGAGCAGAAAGCGCGAGCGTACATGCGGCGGACCCGCAGCAGCAAAGGCTCACCGAAGCGTTCTCCGACAAAGAAAAAGGAAGTCAAGACTCGGAAGAAGAAGCGCCCGCGATATCTCAGCCTTATAGAGGAACAGGCTACTGAGTATCTCGCGAGGGCACCTGTTGCTTCTGTCGATGGCGCAGCGTACGCCGTGACGAGTTTCCCGATCCAGCGCGGCCAGAGGTGGTATGAGGCGCGAATCGAAGCAGAACTTAATCATGAAATCTGGTTAACTGCGGCAGACCGATGGCGTGGCGGTTTGATCATTGGTTTCGATCGTGTGACAGGATCTACTGTGGACTTCGGCGAGATATTCGCGGCTCTCCCAGCGGAGCGTTTATACCGTGACACAATCAACACCAACATCAGTAAGGCGCGGGCGACTCGTTCGCGATCCGATGGTGCATTAACAATAGTCGCCTCCGCAGCGTTTCATGATGTCATCGCCGAATTTCTGGAGATTGCGCTATCTGCGGCGTTTGACACATCGGTGTTAGTGAGCCTCGATTTTGTCGTGAACGCGGCGGCGCAGCCTGAACCGAAATTCTGGTACGGAACGTTGCCCGCAGTAGTACCGCCTTCGAATGAAGACAGAGAGTCGGTCGTGAGCGGGTACACGACTAAGATGCGCGACCTTCTGCGCAAGTTACTTTTTGACAAGGGGCAGGTCGCGCGACGCGTCGGGCGTAAAGCGGAGGAGGATCGTGACCACCGCGCGTATTGCTTGCGCGAACGATTGGTTCATAGCGACGAGTTCTTGCGCCTCACACGGAATGAACGATACGCGCGAGCAAGGAATCGAGTAATTCAAGAAGTGATCGCGCCTGCGCAAGGCGGATGTTCGCCCGCCAACTATCAGCGCATCATGGATAGCGGTAAGGCCATACACAAGCGCCTTTCGCCGGAACTGCCGTATTGCGAACGGTGACCGGCGAGGTCTAGGCAATTGCCAGTTCGCATTTCCTATAGCCCTCTAGTTTTCGCGGTACGCTGAATTGCTATAGACCTCCAGCCTTCGTGCGCGTCCTTTTTCCAATAGCCCTCTAGTTTACTGTTATGGCAAATGACTGTAGATACGCGGCTTGCGAGGCGAGCTATCGTTGGTGTCGTAGGAGGCGCTGCGATGTGAGAGCAAAATATAAAGGGGCTGATCCGTGTCACCGGATCGCCCCTCATCGAACCGCCCGAAACCCCACCTGCTAAGGAGGATTTTTATGGCCCGACGTGTATCTACTTTACCTTTCAACCAACGCGTGGTCAAGCGCGGCCGGAGTGGGCGACCGCTGAATCCAGGCACCCGCGGAAGCATCGTTCGACCGCCTGACCGCAAGTAACTCCCAAAGAGTGGGGCGGATCACTCCGCCCCACTTATCGTGCCCGCGGCTCAACGTCTGCAAGCATGTCGCGAAGCGGCAACCGTAGCGCGCGTGAGATCCCGATGAGCGCGAGCAAGCTCGGGTTGCGAACGCCGCGCTCGATATCGCTGATGTAGTTCCGCGAGAGCTTCGACGCCTCGGCAAGAGTCTCCTGACTCATCCCGCGTTGCTTCCGGTAGCTGCGGATCGAGCGGCCGAACGTCTTTAGCAACTTGGCCTCGGAGGCGTGCATCCGGCCGGAGTTTCACACTATCGTTGACACGCGACTATCAACGATGGTAGACAAAAGCCGCATTTTGACAAGACGGAACGCGGAAGTGTCTACTTCTTCAAATCAGCAGAATCGTGACGTGACGCGGCTCGAAACCTTCCGAGTTGCGAACGGGATCGAGGCGGGCCACCTTGCGCGAGAAGCGCAGATATCGCGGCGACACTTCCTCTACCTGCGCGATGGCCGCGCTGAACCGACGCGACCGAAAATGCTCGCGATCCGTGATGCGTGCTCGCGCCTCCTCCGGCGTCAGGTGCGTCTGGACGAACTGTTCGACCTCGGCGAAGGGGTTGCCGTCGTCGCGTGCTGGCAGGGCGAGTTGTTCGCGGAGGAATGGTTTCGCGGCAACATCGACGATGCATGCGACCACGCCGGGATCATTCGATGGCCGGACGAGATGAGCGTGCTGCACCCGGATGAGGAACTGAACCGCTGCCACGATCTCACGGAGGAGATCACCGCGCGCGTCTTCTACGAAGTGAAGGACGCGATTGCTGAGGCGTTCGTGCGGGTCGCAAACGACGTGCTCAATCGGGAACGGAGTCGGTGAGTATGCATCCGCCGAAAATCAGCGTCGCCGTCATCATCAGGCGCGGTCACGGCGAGATCTTCGCTGACGAGTGGTACGACAGTTCGCGCAACAGCGGAACGATTTGGGACGCATGCGCAACGACAAGACTCCTCACGTGGCCGGAGGATGACGAAGCGGCGCAGGAACATCACCACGCGCTCACCGATGAAATCTGCGAGCGGACGTTTGAGAAGGTGCGCAGCGCCATCGCCGAGGCGTTCAGGGAAGTCGCGACCGAAGTGCTCACGCGCGAGCGAAAGCGCGGCTGAAGTCAACGGAGGAGACGTATGTACATCGAAGGGTTGTCGTTCCTGTACCTGACGACTATCGACGGACGCGCGGTGTACATCAATCCGAATTCCGTTCGCTACATCACCGAACTGAACTTCGGCGATGGGGCGTTCGGCGCACGAGTGCACTTTGATGATGGCGACTATCTCGACTTCGCGTTGAGGGTCGGGACGGTGATCGGTCAACTCGTCGAAAAGGCACAACTCATCGTCGTGTCTGGCGGATGACTCGCTTCGACTTGGAAGAAGACGAGCGATGAAGGGCGGCACGTATCCACTGTTCGAAGTGCTCGACGACAGAACGAGCATGCCGGTCAACATCGCCGTGTGGAGCGTGCGGGCGATCTATCCGGTGAAGATTGCCGGGCGAGAGTTGACGCGAATCGAGTACACGAACGGAGACGCGATCGACGTAACCGAGGATACGACGCGCGTGATCATGATTTTCTACATCGGCTGTGGTGGGGAACCGTGATGCGTCACATCATTTGTCCGGCCATGTCCGGCGATGTCCGGCTAATCCCCCGCATATGTCAGTGAAGTATGTTATTGCCCGATTTTGGGCCGGTACAGCAGCACTTCGCGCGACTTCGGAAGCGCGGGAAGCGCACGGCTGAGCAGCGCACGGGCGACGCTCAACTCACCTAGCTCGTAGCGGTTAACCGCTTCGTAGAACATGTGTATTTCTTCGCCAGGACGGAACGGCAGAGTGCGCTGATAAGCAAAAGCCGACTCCTGCCACGTTCCCGTTTGGTTGAGTCCCTTGCCGATCTCGAGGAGCTGCGCGCGATCGAGATCCTTGCGCTGCGCGAGTCGCGTGTACGCGTCGCGTGCGGCGATCATCGATCCTTCGTTGAGCGACTTGCGCGCGGCGTCGAGCTGCGCGAG
>DATKFO010000161.1:0-6422 GCA_035544355.1 Thermoanaerobaculia bacterium | reverse complement strand
CAACTGCTTCTTCAGTACGCACGCCATCAGCTGTTACGTCTCGCTCTGTCCAACACGGTCTATGCGGAACGGCCTTGTTACTGTTCGAAATGCGGTCAGGAACTGCAGCGTGCGGCCGTGGAGTTCCGGCGCAAGGCAGGGCACACCACGATCGCGTGCGCGTACTGTGAAGAGAAAACGGAGATCCGTAGTCTGATGTCCGACGAGGTCATCGGACCCGACATCGCGTACATCGATGTCCAGTCGCGCGAGCAGCAGGAAATCGCGCGAGCGCTTTCGATCATGCCGGAGAAGGAAAAAGCGGGAAAGTTCGATGTGTTTCTCTGCTACCACAGCGCGGACCAGCAGGAAGCCGAGCGCATCGCCGGCGTGCTGCGCGAGCTCGGCGTATTGCCGTGGATCGATGCGCGCGAGATCAAGCCGGGCGACGAGGTCGTCACGCGACTCGATTCCGTTCTGGGTACCGTTCCCTCCGCACTGATCATGATCGGAGATCAGCTCGGAGCATGGGAACAGCACGAATTCCAGGCGCTGCTCAATCGCCGCCTGCGCGCCGGCACCGATTCCGGCGTGAGACCGGTGCGCCTCATCCCGATGGTCCTTTCCTCCGCGAAAGCCGCGTCCCCGGGCATGCCGGAACTGCTCCGCTCCTTTCATTCCGTCGACCTGCGCGACCCGGAATCGTTCGATGCCCGTCTCCGCAGACTCGCTGCGGTCATTCGCGAGGAAAGCGATCGCTGAGGTCGGCCGCCTCCGCTTCGGGGAAGCCCTTGCTCGTAGTAAAGTGACTCGCAAAAGTGTCATTTCTTACCACTTTGCAATTGCGCAGTAACTTCGGCTGCCATTCGTCCAGACGATGTCCTTCCGCCGCCGCGCGCGGCGCATAAGGTCGGAGCGATGGGCACTCGTCGCGACCGCAGCAGTGAGCTCCGCGAGCTTGCAAATGCGTTGTTTCGCCTGGTGCGCGAGCACGAGATCGCGACGAACTACCGAGTGAAGGCGGGCGGCGCGCTCGGACGAATCCTCCAGCATTCACCGGAATGGCGTGCGCTGCGCGGCAGCCAAAAGAAAACGAAACCCCGCGCCGCAAAGGAACCGTCGTACTTCACGATTGTCGATGCCGCGGACGAGTTGAAGGTGCCGATCTGTGCGTTCGTGCCGACCATCGAACATCAGCCGCTGACGGAACCGCAGCGCAAAGTCCTCACGCTGTTCGCGCGTTGGACGCTCGCGAACTTTGCGCGCCGGAACGAGGAACGCACGGCGTACACGAGCGACTTCGAGGATTTCGAAGCGTTCACAACGATCCGCAAACAGGCGCAGGCGATTGCGGCGAGTCAGGTCGGCACCGACTCGCAATTCGAGCCCGGCGAGGCGAGCGTACTCGCGTCGATTCCGGGCATTCGCGACGAGCGCCTGCAGGTCATTACCGTGCGCGGTGATTCGATGGCCGGCCGGATCCATCACGGCGATCGCGTGCTCATCGACATCGAGCGGAGGACGCCTCGCAACGGCGAGATGGTCGCCGTCGACCGCGACCACCTCGGGCGAACGATCGGCTATTGGCGCCGCGACGGAAAGCGCTGCTATCTCGACAAGGAAAACGAGCCGGCGATCGATCTCGGCATGCCCGGCGACTTCACGATCCTCGGCACAATCACGGGAATCGTATGGGCGCCATTTCATGGCCGCCCGCGCTCGCGGTGAACAGAAATTTGGCTGTGGCGGCTGGATTCGAACCAGCGACCACCTGATTAACAATCCGGGTTAACGTCCGGAGCAGGCCGGTGACCGCTGCAGATCACTGATTTACGAGAAATCGGGAAACATCTGGAGCCGTCCGGTGCCACCGGCCAAGGGAAAAATAGAGACTTGTTAGAGACTTGCCACCGAACCACACCTGACACGCGAGCCGTCCGAGGCTGGATCATCAAAGAACGAGGAGCGAGACACTGCGCGTACTCCGGATCGCGACAAGCAATCTCAAAGTAGTGTACGCCAGATGCCACTGGTCAAAACCGCAAGCGACTCGACGAGAACGTCTCCGCCAGCGGGCGGTTTCCGCGCCTCACGTTCCAGTGCTAGTTTGTAGCGCCGGATTTCGTCATGAACAGATGATGGATACGGAAGGACGAGCAGTCACTGCGGCGGGTGTGCTGCGTTTCGCGGGCGCGATCATCATCCGGAATAATGGTCGAGCGTAGGAGCTCTCCTGGCGGCGTCATTCCGAGCTCGACGTGCTGGTTCCGGATGTTCTGTTCGACGTTCGCGATGGCATGTGCGACGCGCCCATCGACGACATAGCCGATCATCGCGCCGTTCCGCATGGACTTCGCGTACTGGCCGGTGATGAAGCGCATCATGCCGAATCGCACGTATTCGGATGCGTACGAGCGCACCGTTCCATTTTTGATGACGTTCAGCCGCTTCGCTTCAACACAGAAGTAGTACTCCTCACTGTTCGTCGGCGCGTAGAAGGCAATGTCCATGCATCCGACGTCTTCGCCCGCGGCCGGCTCGAGTTCAGTCGACTGCACGTGGATCTGAAAGGGCAGACCGCGCACCGTACGGTCCTGCTTGAGCGCACGGCAAAGTGCCTCGGTGATGCGATCTTCCAGCGCGTCCGGCAGCGGCTGCACCATTTGGCGCCAGCTTTCGATCACCGCCGCCAGGATGTCGGGGATGTGGTCGTCGATGAAATCAACCCAATACTCGGGCGAGCCGATAATCATCACGCGGGTCTCTCGACGGAATGCATGAGGATCGTACTCGCAATCTCGTCCGCATCATTGAGCGCGGCGGTCAGCGTCCAGAAACGCCGGCTGATGGGTTTTACAACGTAGAGGCGGTCGCCATCGAAGACCTTCGCGCCGCGGAGCAGTTCGAACGTGTTGAGACGTTGCGCACCGGAGCGCCGCAGTTCGTCGAGCGCGCCAAGCAACTCTGAAAAGTTCCCCGATAGATCGGGTGCCGCGGATCCGTGCGCCATCTTTTGCAAGAGCGCGATTCCGACGCCGAGCTTCAACGATGCGACGGAGTGGCCGCGAACTTTGTACGAACCGCGCTTCGCCCAGCCGTTCAACGTCTCGCAGAGTCTCTCCGTGTACTCCTCTCGGTCGCGTTCTCCGGCCGGCTCGATGGTCGGAATGAGCTTGCGTTTCAGCGTCGGACGTACACTGGGGATCACGGTGCCTACGGTGTCGTCGACGAGCGCTTTCTCGTGGGCGACGAGGTCGAAGTACTCGGCGATCAGCGGTTCGGTCGCCTCGCCGGCCCGACGGACTACGTCCGTACGGTCGACGAAGTGCTTGTCCGCGCTCGCCGCCGCACGTGCGACGATCTGCTCGACTTCACGAACAATTTCCTCGGCACGGCCAGGATCAGGCATCTCCTCCGGCATCGGGAAAGGAAGCCGCAGGAGTTCCTCGACATGCACTTCCTGTCGGCTCACTCCCCAATTGGTAGAGGTATGAAAGAGGAAGTACCTCGCCAATGAAGATCGCAGGTACGCTGCGAGAAACGCCAGCCGAGCTTGATCGGATTTAGGCCCAGTGATACCGCGAACGGCGTGCTGAAACGAGACGTCAAAGTCTGCGAAAGCAGCGCGGGTGAATCCCTTTGCCACGAGTACGTGCGGCTCGCGAAAAATGGCCGTGACCTTGTTCGACCGTTTTCGGACAAGTACTTCGGTTGTCGACCTCACCTCACAATCGTGAGGTCGCAACACCATATCCAGCGCCGGCAAAGTTGCTTTCACGAAAAGGTGCGAAGGCAGCTGGAGCTTTACCGCTTCTGCCAGATCGTCTTCGCCGGCGGGCTGGAATCCCTCGGCGATTAACCAACGCTTTTTCGAATCTCGTTCGCGCACCTGTCGGACGTGGTCGCGCAGACGCGAATAGAGACCCAAGCGTTCGACAAAGCGGCGATCTCGTGCCGTCGTCCAGTAATGTTGCTTCCAAATCTGTGGCGCGTCGAGGCTTTGCAAGTCGTCCAGCACATCGCCGATCGTGATCGTGCTCCGATCCTCGGGCGTGATCGTCATCAGCTCGGCCCGCTTCACGAGCCAATCCGTTTTGGGTGCCCAATACTCGACCGAATGATGCGGGCTCGCGGGTGGCACAGGGCGATACGTAATGACGACCGCCGGATGTCGTGCCTCCGCGAAAAGGAAGAACTGGTAATCGGTCAGATTCAGCACATGGTCTACCGCATATCGTGCAATGAAAGCTTTCTGAAACTTCAGTGCGGCCTTGCTGTGATTGAAGAGCGTGCCATGTGGCAGTACGAGCGAGATTCGACCCGTCTCGCGTGCATGGTGCGCCGTCTTCCAGATGAATGCTGTCGCGATTTGTTTGTCCGGCAGTGGATACTTGCGGCTCGGATGAGAGCACCATTTGGCCGCCGGCGTCCCTTCGACGGCCGTGCTACCCCATGGAGGATTGCCAATGACTAGATCGACGTCTACGGGATATGGCGCATGCTCGTCGAAGAAGTCGCCGTGCCAGATGTTGCCTTCGACGGGGATGTCGTCATTCCCTTCATGCACGAGTCGCGGAAGCTTGTGCCCTTTCTCCTGCAGCTCCTGGATGTCTCTTGGTTCCAGTTGGTCGAGATAGGCAAGGTAGAGACTGAACGCGGTAATCCGGCATGCGGTCAGGTTGATGTCGATGCCGTGGAGGTTGTTGCACAGGATCTTCCGAAGCTCTTGGGCGCGCCTTTTGTTGCGCACATTGGGATTCGTACGTTTCCATTCCTCAGCCATGCGATTGAACAGGCCAACGAGGAAGATGCCTGAGCCGCAGGCAGGATCGAGATATCGGCGATCGAGCAGCGTGTGTGTTGGCCCCAGCGCGACGTCGAGGACCGCTTCCGCGAGAAAGCGCGGCGTGTAGAACGCACCTTCGCTTCTCTCCGAGCTTTGCAGGAATCGTTCATAAATCGCGCTGATCACTTCCACTGGAATGGCAGAGAAATCGTAGGGCCAAAACGAATGCTGACCCGTGGTCACGTCCGTACCGTGGAAGAACGCGCCCAGGGTGCCGATGTGCGCAGCTGCTACGAGACGCGCTTCTCCAGCCAAGTCTGCTCGGAAGAGATCACCGTTGAAGTCCTCCCCTAATTTCTCGAAGAGCGCGTACAGGGACTGCCACGCTTTCGACCGTGGTTGAACAGCGAGCACATCCCGAAGATGTTCTCCCTTCACGCCGATCGTATGGAGATAGGAAGGGCCGATCACGCCGCGATCGAACAAGTAACACGCGAATACGAGGCGACACAGCAGCGCATCCAGTACGCGCGTGTCGAGTCCTTCGGCTGAGTTATCCAGAAGTTCCTGTCTCGTGGCTTCGAGATTGTCGAGCAGCGCACGGTCGACGCGATGGACCGGTTCGAACGAGGCCGCATGGCGCCTAAAAAACTCTCCCGACTCCATCGCCGGCAGGAGCTCTCGTAGCTCCGCCGACGCACGGCGCAGGGTGTCAACGAGCGCAGGGATCGAGCCCGTGTGATCGGTCTGCGCGACCGGGCGGACGAGTCCCGAGTAGATGTGTACATCGTCACGCGTAATCAGAGCCAGAACGGGTGCGCCACCGTGATTCCAGAACTTTCTGTGCAGTTCCGCTACGGCAGTGGCGTCGATCCGATGGACCTTCTTGAAGTAGACGAGCGGCGCGTGTTCCGTGCAGAGTGCGCCGTCGAGACTGAGGAGATCGAACGCATGACGAATGACGTGCGCCTGCGACGCTGGCCCGCCGCGGCGAGCGACATCGGACTTGTCAGCGAAGAAAAGCTTCGTATCGGCACGGTCAAGGCCGAATTCCTCGCGCCAGTCCTTCTCTGCTCCGAGAGTCATATCAGGCCGTCATTCGCGCCGTCAGCTTCGTCGGAAAGCTGCACGCGCTCTCGCTCCGTTTTCCGATCTTCTCCGGCGTAGCGCGCCGGCCCGTCGTTCCATTCTACCGCGCTGGTGCATGGCGGTCTCACGCCTGTTCCTACCCGAGGATCCCTCGGAATGTCATCGGACGCGAGAAAATCCACTCGGATGGAGGCGCTGCCGAGAAGAACTGGACACGTGGCGCGACGACTCTACCGCCAGTAGTTCAAGCTTGGCCGAAGTGTCGCTTCCGCTGTCACGAAGTTGTCCGCGGACCTGAACAGAATAGAGACTGCGTTCCGAGGAGATTCGGGAAAAATAGAGACTTTCCGAGGTTCGGAGATTGCCACAGTCCCAATCTCGCAAAACCTTGATGCCTCTAAGCCCTTGAAACCAAATTGGCTGTGGCGGCTGGATTCGAACCAGCGACCACCTGATTAACAATCAGGCGCTCTACCAGCTGAGCTACACCACAACGCTGTCTGGAGGGACGCGCATGGTCGCCGAAGAGCGGGTTATTTGTCAATCCGCGACCGGTTTGTTTTCGCAG
>DATKFO010000160.1:0-2168 GCA_035544355.1 Thermoanaerobaculia bacterium | reverse complement strand
CTGCGACGCGAACTTCACGGCTTACATCGGATCGGATGCCTACCAGTTCTCGCCGAGCCACGCCGGTGAGCTCGGAGCGGTGCGGCTCTTCACGATCCTTTCGTACCAGCGCGCGGCGCACGCACATCGCTTCGGCTTCGCGCTCTGGAAGCTCGAGATCGCGCGCGCCGATGCGCCCGATGATATCGTCGTGACGCTGCGCGGTCGCTCGCGCATCACCGACGAAGGCGCGGCCGTCGCGGAGTACTCCTGGGACGGTCGCGATGACGCCGGCAATCTCGTCGCGCCGGGCAAGTATCGCTACACGTTCCACGCGCGCTACCTCGCCGACGCACTGCGCGCGCCTGCGATCCCGTACGACTACGACGCGGCGTTCGACGTCGATCGCGGCGACGAAGCGTACGCATCGAGCGACGAGATCATCGTCGACTACAACCTCACCGCCGAAAAAGCGCGCGGCCTGCGCCAGAGCGCGAATGCGACGACGTGTCAGGTGCAGCAGCACGCGCCGATCGAAGCGGGCTTCGGCTACAGCTTCTACTACGGCTCCACCCACTCGCACTCGAACTGGTCCGACGGCGGCCAGCCGACGTCGAACTGCGTATCGGGCAACGCGTACGGCAGCGGCACGTTCGCGCCGGTCGATGTCTACAACTACGCGCGCAACACTTCGCAGCTCGACTTCTGGGTCATCAACGAGCACAACCACCTCATCAACGATGCGGTCGCGACGAACAACGCACCCGTCACCGAAGCGAAGGTGCGCTCGCGCTACGCCGCGGGACTCACGGCGGCAGACGCCGCAACCGTCAGCGGCTCCTTCGTCGGCATCTACGGCATGGAGTGGGGCGTGCTCACGAACTCCGATCAGGGCCACGTCACGCTGCTGCAGACGCCCACGCTCTTCGGCTGGGAAACGTGCTCGACGTGCAACGGTCCGAGCGCCGAGTGCACGCCGGGAACGAACTGCTACTTCGACGTCTTCACGCCGAAGCGCTTCGGCTACCTCACGCTCTACGCGCGCTCAGTCGCAAATCCATCAAGCGCCGGCGCCCTCGGCATCTTCAATCATCCCGATCCGACGCACTTCGACAACTTCGCGTTCAACGCCGACGCCGACAACGCGATGCAGGGCATCGCGGTGCGCAGTGGACTCGCATTCACGAACGCGACGAATTGCGCGACCGCGAACGTCGGCACGACCGACTTCAGCCCGCAGTGGCGCAGCGCGCTCAACAAAGGCTTTCACATCGGTCCCGTCGCCGATCACGACTCGCACTGCAACAACTTCGGACAGGGACTGCCGACGCGCACCGTGTACCTCGCGACGTCACTGACGAAGGCGAACCTCCTCGCGGCGCATCGCGCGCGGCACTTCTTCGCGACCGAGGATTCGAACGTCCAGCTCGTGTTCCGCACGAGCGACAACGCACACATCATGGGCGACATCTTCAACGCGCCCGGCGGCGCGACGCTGGTCGCAAATGTTTACGATCCCGACGGCGACGCGGTCTCGACGCTCGAGATCTGGCGCGGCCAGATCGGCGGTGGCGTACTGAGCGCGCCGTTCCAAACATGGTCCGGCACGTCGTCGGCGTCACTTGCGCAGACGATGACGTCCGGTACGTACTACTACTTCGTGCACGCGGTGCAGGCCGACGGACACGACGTCTGGTCCGCCCCGATGTGGATCACGTTCCAGCCGGGCGGCGGTCCCGACACGACGCCTCCGACGACATCGATCACGTCGCCGGCGAACGGCGCGACGGTTTCAGGGACGACGACCGTGAACGCGAGCGCATCCGATAACGTCGGCGTGACGAAGGTCGAGTTCTGGCTCGACGGCGCGCTGAAGTCGACCGACACGACCTCGCCATATTCATGGAGCTGGGACACGACGACCGCATCGAACGGCACGCACTCGCTGCAATCGAAGGCGTACGACGCGGCGCTCAACGTCGGCTCGTCGACGTCGATCAGCGTGACGGTGAGCAACGGCGTCGCGATCAATATCGGCGGCTACACGCTGACGCAGGCGAATGCGACGCTGAACTACACGATCCCCGCCGGCACGACGATCGCGTCGCACGGCTACGTCATCGTCGGACGCAACGCGACGAAGGCGCAGTTCGAAGCGTTCTGGGGCGTCACGCTCGCCGCAAACGTCA
>DATKFO010000159.1:0-4649 GCA_035544355.1 Thermoanaerobaculia bacterium | reverse complement strand
CCGAAGGCCATCGTCGTGCGCGAAGGAACGACGGAGCTGAGCGCAGCGCAGGAGCCGAAGCGCACGTACACGCGTACGGACGAAATGCTCTATCCCCGCCCGAAGGACTCGAAGCGACTGGCGCTCGGCGTCTGGCTTCTCGGACTTCGCAATTGGACGTTCTCCCTCTTCCTCGGAATCATCTACCTGCTCTTCGCGTGGGTCCTCGAAAGCGCGAGCCGGTCGAACGATCTGATCGATGGCTCGCTGTTCACGCAGTTCCAGGGGATCCTGAGCTTCGACGCGGTGGTGCGTCTCTGTTGGACGGCGATTCGCTTCAGTCCCGCAAGTGTCGTCTTCGCGGCCGCCGTGGTCATCGGTCTCGGGCTCCTCACATTCAGTCAAAAGGATCTCAGGCCCGCGATCCTCTCGTGGATCGGCTTCGTGCACGGACTGCTGCACATCCTGCTCGCGCTCGCGCTGATGTGGGTGATCGCGCACTTCCTCCCGTTCGATCCGATCACCGGAGAGTTCACGATCTACTTCACGATCGCGATGCTCGCCCTCGGCTGGACCGCGGGAGCGACGCTCTTCGCCGTCTACATCCATCTCACGAGCACCTTCACCGGCGCGCACAACAACGAGGTGTTCTCCTCGCAGGCCATCGAGGGATACAAGAACTTCATGCGCTTCTGCGTGCGCAACGGCGATCTGCACGTCTATCCGATCGGTCTCAAAGACGTGCCGGCGAAATGGGAGCTCAATCCGAACCGCGACTGCCGTGACCCGTTCTTCGAACCGGTGGGGACCAAGATCGAGCCGGAGATCATCGACGGACCGTTCGTCGTGAAGTGACGGGCTTCTGATGTGGACTGCGGCGATCGCAATCGCCGCTCTTGCACAGCCGCCGCGAAAACTGTGAGAAAGCAGCGACTGCGGGAGAGTGTCTCAAAAGGTGGCACAGACACTCCTGTCTGTGCGTACTCGGCAGACCGGAGCCCAGTGTGCATCGGCTCATCCCGCGCGGTGCGCACAGACAAGAGTGTCTGTGCCACCTTTGGGGCGGCTTCCGGTCGCCAACGCATGCGGCGACAGCGGCGATCGCCGCTGTCCACATGCCTGGCGTGACCTCGCAACCCCGCAGCCCACAACGCAACATAGTTCTTGACCGCATTGCGCGCGCGTCCGCATGATTCGCGCACATGTCATTACTCACGCAGCTCTTTCGCACGAAATCGCTCGACGATCTCGTCGCCGAGACTCAGGAAGAGGGCCACCAGCTCAAGAAAGCCCTCGGCCCGTGGAACCTCGTCGCGCTCGGCGTCGGCGCGGTGATCGGCGCAGGTATTTTCGCGACGATCGGCACCGCAGCGGGAGGACAGACCGTCGCCCCGTTCCGGCCCGGAGCGGGACCGGGGTTGATGATCTCGTTCGTGATCACGGCCATCGTCTGCGCGTTCACTGCGCTCTGCTACGCCGAGTTTGCGTCGATGGTGCCGGTCTCCGGCTCCGCGTACACCTATTCGTACGCAACGCTCGGCGAGCTCGTCGCATGGATCATCGGTTGGGATCTCATCATCGAGTATGCGATCGGGAACGTGGCCGTGGCGATCTCCTGGGCCAACTACTTCGTCACGTTCCTCGAGACATTTCCCGGGGTCCATGTGCCGCGATGGCTTGCCACCGACTATCAGACCGCGACGAAGATCCCCGGATTGATCGCAAGCGCGCCGCACATCTTCGGTGTGGCGATCGTGTTCAACATCTTCGCGCTTCTGATCGTCACCTTCATCACCATCGTGCTCGTGTGGGGCGTCCGCGAGTCGGCAAGGTTCAACGCCGTGATGGTTCTGCTCAAGCTCGTCGTGCTCGCGTTCTTCGTGATCGTGTGCATTCCCGCGGTGAAGCCGGAAAACTGGCGGCCGATCGCTCCGAACGGCTGGACGGGCATCATGACGGGCGCGGCGATCATCTTCTTCGCCTACATCGGGTTCGACGCCGTTTCCACGACCGCCGAAGAGTGCCGCAATCCGAAGAGGGACATGCCCATCGGCATCATCGGCTCGCTCATCGTCTGCACGATCATCTACGTGATCGTCGCGGCGGTTTTTACCGGAGTGATTCCCTTCCCGGCGTTGAAGCACCTGCTCGCCACCGAACAGGCGGAGCCGCTGGCGATGGCGATGAAATACGCCGGCAAGAACGCAGCGTCGATCCGTGTAGTCGCCATCGGATCCGTGATCGCGCACACGGCCGTGCTGCTCGTCTTCCAACTCGGACAGCCGCGCATCTTCTTCGCCATGGCGCGTGACGGACTGCTCCCGCCGTGGATCGCGAAAGTGCACCCGAAGTACCGGACGCCGCACGTGGCCACGATCCTCACCGGCGTCCTCGTCGGCGTCGCGAGCATGTTCACGTCGCTCGAGCAGATGGTCGCGCTGACGAACATCGGAACCTTGTTCGCGTTCATGCTCGTGTGCATCGGAATCATCGTCCTGCGCATCAAGGATCCACTCCGTCCGCGGTCGTTCCGCGTGCCGGGGCCGTGGTGGTTCCTCCCGATTCTGGGAGCCGTATCGTGTGTCGGACTCGCGTACTACCTCGAGCGCGGTTCGTGGGAGCGGCTGGGGATCTGGCTGGTGATCGGGCTCGTCGTCTATTTCTTTTACAGCTACGGCCACAGCAGGTTGCGCAATCCATCGCCGGCACTCGCCGGCGCACCGAAACGCGAAGTGCTGCACGACTTCAATCCCGAGCAGCAGCTGCCGTCGAGCGACGTCGACGAAGAACCAAAGAAGTAGTGCATCCGCGAGCGCAACATCTGATCGACAAACTCGCCCTCGGGCCGCATCCCGAGGGCGGGTGGTACCGGCAGGTGTACAAGTCGGCGGAGTTGGTGACGCGGCAAGCGGACGGCGCAACGCGCAGCGCGCTCACGACGATCGAGTTCCTCCTCGTCGAAGGAACCTTCAGCCGCTGGCATCGCGTGTCATCGGATGAGGTGTGGCACTTCTACGAAGGCGACGCCCTCGAGCTGACGCTGCGCGATCCCGATCGCGTCGTGCACCTCGACCAGGAGAATCGCGTGTACGTCGTGCCCGCGCGCGTGTGGCAAGCCGCGCGCCCCCTCGGCGCGTACGCGTTGGTCGGATGCTCAGTAGGTCCGGGATTCGAGTTCGTAGATTTCGAGATGGAGTGAAGCAACGCCTCACGTACCGGTCGTTCCGGACTGGCCGCCACAGCAAAAGCCGTTCAACGCGGACGCGCTTCAGCCATGGCGCCTGATTCATGCAGAGGGAGCGAAAATGAGAACGTCGCTCCGCCGCCGTGTGCGTTCTCGAACCAGATGCGTCCTCGAAGGCCGTCGATGAGATCTTTCGCAATCGCCAACCCATAGCCTGTTGACGGCTCGCCGCCGGTCGGTCGAGCGGAGAGCTTTCCTCCGCGCGTAAACAGGCGGGGTACGTCCGCAGCCTGGATTCCCGGCCCTGTATCGGTGATCGAGACAATCCCTTCGGCGTCCGAACGCTTCACATGCACGGAGATCCTTCCGCCTGCGGGTGAATACTTCACGGCGTTCGAAATCAGGTTGTCGAGAACCGCGCCAAGCGCTACGCGGTCCGTCCAAACCATCACGGCATCGGCTGCAATCCGGCGCACGATCCCGATCTTCTTTGCCCCGGCGATCGGCTCGTACTCATCGCATGCCCACGAGACCACTTTCGCGAGATCGGCCGGCGCGAAAAGGAGATTGGGGCGTTCGTCGCCCTGCGGTACGACGAGCTGCCGAACGAGCTGTTTCATGAGACTCGTCGCGTGTTGCAGTGCCTCGAGTCGCTCCTGAACCTCAGGATCCGGCCGCTTACGGAGCGTCAACGCCAGGAGATGACCCGTGGTCGAAACGACCATCAGGTAGTTCCCCAATGCGTGCGCTGCGTACGTCAGTCGATCCGAGGTCTGCGGCGGCAACTCAGCAGACGTTCGAGCGCCTCCGCGAGCTCCGTGCGGGCCCGTTCAATCGCAGCCACAGCTTCGGCTTTTCGGTTTACGTAGGCGCTGTAACGCGCACGGTGATCGTCACGCATGAAGCACGTCTGAAGCGGGTCCCAACCGCCATCGCTTGCATCAATCACGCCGACAGGGAAGAGACTCGCGTCGCCGTTCGCCGATTTCGTGATGCGGCGTTGCGACACGGCAGGTGTAGCAGTGCGCGCCGGGCGCGCAGCATTGCGACACGGCGTGCGCGCACGTGTGACCCGGGAGGGACGCATTGCGACACGGTGTGCGCGCACGTGTGACCCGGGAGGGACACGTTGCGACACGGCGTGCGTGCACGGGAGCTCCTCGGATGCTCATGCCAGTGTCCTAAATCCGAACACACTCCGTTTGTAAACGAATGCTGCGTTCGACTGGCAACTGGTAACCCGCGAATGATCACAACGCCTGCGCGACTTTGCGCGCCTGCTCCGCGGCGACGTGTGAGGTCAGAAACTCGAATCGCCCCTGCCGTCCCGCGAGGTTGATGCCGAGGGCGCGTAGGGTTTGGCGATCGGCTTCGATGCCTTCGGTTTCGCCGAGGCGGAAGACCGGGTACGCGCGGGGCGTCAGGGTGTGATCGACGAACGTCGATTCGGCGATGAGTCCGACGGCGCGCGCGTGGTGCTCGAAAT
>DATKFO010000158.1:0-3597 GCA_035544355.1 Thermoanaerobaculia bacterium | reverse complement strand
GAAGTTGCCGATTACGCCGTCACCGTCTGTTGCCGGCGCAGCGCGAGATTCGCAAATCCGCCGATCGTCGCGAGCGCGAGTGCGATCCACGCGATGGACGTCGTCGTCGTGATCCCGAGCAGCGCGTCCACCGAGAAGCGTCCCGGTCCGGTGAGCGCGAGCGCGACTGCACCGCCTGCGTAGAGCAGCGGCAACTCGATGCCGTTCTGCATCGCGAAGACGCCGTTGCGCCAGTGCACGCTGATCGCGGCGACGATCATCACGGAGAGCATGATGGCTGGCCCGATCGGGCCGAGGAATCCGAGGGCGAGGAGCAGGCCGCTGACGACTTCGCCGAGCGATGCGGCGAGCGCGAACGGCTTGCCGGGACGGAAGCCGATCGATTCGAGATAGCCGCTGAGTCCGGCGAGACCGGGGCCGCCGAACCAGCCGAAGAGTTTCTGAGCGCCGTGCGCTGCCATGAGCAATCCGAGGACGAGACGGGCGAGAAGTAATCCTTGATCCATGATGTCTTCCTTTCTGGTAGTCGCTATACAAAAGGTAGTAACAAGGAATTCCACCACTGGACGCGGTATTCTGAAAACTGGCAAATGAAGAAAGCCGCCGAGCTTCCCGCGCTGTGTCCGGCGTTCCACGAGGCCATCGAGCTCATCGGCCGCCGCTGGACGGGCGCGATCATTTACATGCTGCTCAAGTCGCGATGCCGCTTCGCCGCGCTGCGCGATGCGATCCCCGAGATCACCGATCGCATGCTCAGCGAGCGTTTGCAGGAGCTCGAGCAGCAGGGAATCGTCGCGCGCACGGTCATCCCCGAGACGCCCGTGCGCGTCGAGTACTCGCTGACGAAGAAGGGCCGCGCGCTCGCTGCGGTCGTCGACTCGGTCGGCGAATGGGCGCACAAATGGAACGACAAGAAACGATGAACGTCTGGCCCTCGCTCCCTCTCGAAGAATGGCGCGACACGCGCAACACGATCCATCGCTGGATGCAGGTCGTGGGCAAGATCAAGATGAAGCTCACGCCGCTGATCAATCACTGGTGGAACGTCGTGCTGTACGTCAGCGCGCGCGGGCTCACGACGGCGGTCATCCCGTACGGCGACCGCTGGTTCGACATGGAGTTCGATTTCATCGATCACGTGCTGCGCATTCGTGTGAGCGACGGCAGCGATCGCACAGTTCCGCTCGCGCCGCGCACCGTGCGCGATTTTCACGATGAGGTGTTCGCCGCGCTGCGGGCGCTGAACATCCACTGCAGCATCTGGACGACACCGGTCGAGTGCGACAACCCGATTCCGCTCGACACGGACGAGCACCATCGCGCGTACGACGTCGAGTACGTGCGGCGCTTCTGGAAAATCCTCGCGCTCTCGCACGCGGTGCTCACGGAGTTCCGCGCGGAGTTCAACGGCAAGTGCAGCCCGGTGCATTTTTTCTGGGGCGGCTTCGATCTCGCGGTGACGCGTTTTTCCGGACGGCCAGCGCCGCCGCGCGAAAACGCCGATGCGATGAATGCCGAGGCGTATTCGCATGAGGTGAGCAGCGTCGGCTGGTGGCCCGGTGATGACAGCCGCCTGCAGCTCGCGTCGTTCTACAGCTACGGTGCGCCGGAGCCGGCGGGCTATCGCACGAGCCTTGTGTCGCCGAGTGCTGCGTACTACAACGAGCCGCTCGGCGGTTTCTATCTGCATCACGACGAGCTCGTGAAGTCTGCAGATCCCGATAAAACGCTGCTCGAGTTCTGCCGCTCGACGTACGAAGCGGCGGCGATTCACGGCAAGTGGGATCGCGCGCTGCTGGAACGGCCGCGCTCATGACCATCCAGTCGTTTCCTGCGAGCCGCACGCAGCTCGGCGAGCTCGAGATCCGCCGCGCGCTGCCGCTGCGCGAGCGCCGCATGATCGGGCCGTGGTGTTTTCTCGATCGCTACGGCCCCGTGACGTTCGACGCCGGCGCGCCGATGGATCTCCCGCTGCATCCGCACATCGGCATCCAAACGGTCTCGTGGCTCCTCGACGGCGAAGTCCTCCATCGCGACACCCTCGGCAGCGAATCGATGCTGCGTCCCGGCGGCTTGAATTTGATGACGTCGGCGCGCGGCATCGCGCATTCGGAAACGACGCCGTCGCAAAATTCGGGACGGCTCAACGGCGTGCAGTTGTGGATCGCGCTCCCGGAAGCGTCGCGTCATTCCGCGCCCGCGTTCGAAACGCATCGCGAGCTGCCGGTCACCGAATCGCGCGGCGGCCGCATCGCAAGCATTCTCGGCGAGGACTCACCGGCAACGACGTTCTCGCCGATCGTCGGTGCGGAGTTGTCGGTGTGGAAGAACGAGACGCTCACGATGCCGCTGCGGCGCGAGTTCGAACACGCGCTGCTCGTGCTCGACGGAACTGCGACGCTCGAAAGCGAAACGCTCGTGCCCGACGTGCTCTATTCGCTCGGCATGCAGCGTGACGAGCTGTCGCTCTCTTCACGAGACGGCGCGCGGCTCCTGCTCATCGGCGGCGTGCCGTTCGAAGAAAAGATTCTGATGTGGTGGAACTTCGTCGCGCGCACGCGTGAGGAGATCGCCGCGGCCACGGAGGATTGGGAAACGGATCGCGTTTGCTTCGGCGGGCGATGAATGGAACGCCGATTCCCGCGCCGCGGTTTCGGAGTGCGGCGGCAGAGCCGCCGCTTTCGTATCGCGGATCGCGGATAGGAAAGCGGTGGCTATGCGCCACCGCACTCCTAAACCGTCGCTGGTTCGAGCTCGCTCCCCGCGACCTCTTCTTCCGTCTTCACTTTGTGCGAGCGCGCGACGAGCACGTAGATCGACGGCACGACGAACAGCGTGAAGGCCGTGCCGATGATCATGCCGGTGACGAGCATGATGCCGATGCTGTTGCGCGCGCCGGCGCCGGGACCGCGTGCGAAGACGAGCGGGAGGTGGCCCATCACCGTCGCCGCGGTCGTCATCAGGATCGGGCGCAGTCGCGTTTCAGCGGACTCGATCACCGCTGCCAGTTTGTCCTTGCCGGTCTCCTGCAGATGATTCGCGAACTGCACGATGAGGATGCCGTTGCGCGCGACGAGACCGACGAGCGTGATGAGGCCGACCTGACTGTAGATGTTGATCGAGGTGAATCCGAGGAATGAGAAGAGCAGCGAGCCGGCGATCGCGAGCGGCACCGAGCCCGCGAGAATGATCAGCGGATCGCGAAAGCTCTCGAACTGCGCCGCGAGTACCAGGTAAATCATGATTGCCGAGAGGAAGAAGACGCCGAAGAACTTCGTGCCTTCGGTGCGCAGCTGGCGCGTCTCACCCGCGTAGTCGATCGTGTAGCCGCGCGGGAGAATCTTCGCTGCTTCGTCTTCGAGGAACTTCACCGCTTCGTCGAGCGAGACGCCCGGCGGAATCGCTCCCTGGATGCGGACGGAGTTGAGCTGCTGGAAGCGCTTGAGCTCGCGCGGCTCGGTCGAGGTCTGCAGCGTCGCGAACGTCGACAGCGGAACCAGCTCGCCGTTCCTTCCGGTGACGTACATGTTGGAGAGCTGTTCCGGTGCGAGCCGCTCGCTCCGCTTCACCTGCGGAATCACCTTGTAGCTTCGGCCG
>DATKFO010000157.1:0-3748 GCA_035544355.1 Thermoanaerobaculia bacterium | reverse complement strand
GCGGTGGCAAAGCCACCGCTTTCGTATCCAGATCACAAAGCGGTGGCTCTGCAGACCTTCTCAAGATGTGGCACAGACACTCCTGTCTGTGCGCACTCGGGAGGCCAGAGCCCAGTGTGCATCGGCTCATCCCGCGCGGCGCGCACAGACAAGAGTGTCTGTGCCACATCGATTTTGACACGAGACGACGGCCCGAACACGCAACCCAAAGCGGTGGCTTTGCCACCGCACTCCTAAACGAGCAGCGAGCAACACGTAACCCCACCCTCCGCCTTCGCGAGCTCGCTTGCGTCGACTAGCCGCACATCGCCGCCGAGGCGTTGTCGCGTGCGGGGAAACGCAGCGGGGTAGATCAGCGCATCGTTGATCCGCAGCGCGTTCGCGGCGAATGGCTCGGCGGGATCGACGTCGATCAGCTTCCAGCCCGCGAACGGCGCGACGTCGACCCATGCACGATTCACGAGCAGCGCGTCGGGTGCGATTTGCGTGATGGCGCTTTTCAGGTGCAGACAGCCGTCGATCGCGACTGGGATGACTTCGCAATATCGCGCGAGCTGCGCGAGGGCCGCATCGTTCGTGCGCGCGCTGCGGCCGACGAACAGTTGGTTGCCGAGGCGGAGGACGTCGCCGCCGTCGATGGTCGCGGGGGCTTCGATGAATGCCAGCTCGCGATGCGGTGCGAGTGCATCGGCGATCGCGCGCGTTTCGCCGCGACGCGATTCCGCGCCGGGCCGCGTGATTACCGCGACGTCGTCGAGCACGATCGCAGTGTCTTCGACGAACACGCAATCGGGATACGCATCGTCGGCCGCGAGCTCGATGACGTCGCAGCCGAGCGACGCGAGCGCGTCGCGATACTCGCGATGCTGCGCGCGCGCACGCTCGAGATCGATCGGCTCGCGATCGAGATGCGTGAGCTCGCAATCGACGATGCGTGCGCTGATGTCGCGCGTGATCGCGATCATGACGCGGCCTCGACGATCGCATCCGCGATCACGTCCGACGACGCGACGAGTCCGTGATCGCCGTCATCGATGACGATCAGTTTCGAGCCCGCGACGAGCCGCGGCTCCCAACGGTTCCACGTTTGTTCCACGCGCTCGAACGGCACACTTTCGTCCTTGCGTCCCATGATCACGATCACGCGCGACGGCGGCGCGTCGCGATCGGCATCGACGCGCGCCATCTGCTCGAAGAACGCGCGATGAATCGGCGCGTCGGCACCGCGTGCGTGGTTGAACACGATGATCGGATCGCCGGCGGGCAATTTCGAGATCCAGCGATCCGCGATTCCGACCGCGGGCGCGATCAGCACGAGCGGCAGCACGAGTCCGCGCCGCGCGACTTCGAGCGCGAGAATCGCGCCGAGCGAGCTGCCGACCAGAGCGCGGGGCCGACGTTGCGCCGCGGCATCGAGCGCACGCACGACCATCGCTTCGAAATCGAGCTCCTCGAACGACGGCACGTTGAGATCGGGCGTATCGAGCTCGATTCGTTGCGGCGCGAGCAGCGGCCGCAGCGCCGTGATCTTCGCGCTCGCCGGCGACGACGCGAAGCCGTGGAAGTAGAGGACGTTCACGCGGGCGCGGAGCGTATCATCGGAGCACAGGTGCGGAGATCCACAGCAGCATAGGTGCAGAGGGGACACCCTATGCACCTGTGAACCTGTCAACCCGTGCTTCTGTCTAATCCATGCCCGCTCCCGAGGAGATTCCGACCGTCCGATGGGAGTGCTCCCGTATCTTGATCCATCGTCTCATAGCTGCCTGAATCGGCCTATTTACGATGTGGCCGCCGGATAGCGTGCCGTCAACCTTGCTATCTCTGTCTTCGAGAACTCCTTCATCCACGCGAGCCGTTCCACGATCGAGCGCTCTCCACCCGCGGACCATCCGCGTGGGTAACCGAACTCCTCCTCGATGTCCTCGATCGTCTGGCCGCGCGCCGCGAGGTCGTCGGGCGTGAAGTTTGCGGGGAGATCCACGCTCGTCCAGAACCGCTGGTACGCCTCGCCGGCGATACGGACCAGTATCGCCATGTACGACGTCCCAGCGATCACGACATCCTGCTCGGGAGCACTCTCCACTAAATAGAAGTTTGAGCCGACGATGCCGCCAACGCCCCGCACGTGACGTTCCAGTGGATTCAAGCCCTCGTGAATGACCTGGTCGCGAATGGTCTTGAAGTACGCGGCCGTCGGATGCTGCTTCAGCTCTCGCTGCTGGTCGGTGTACCACGCGTCGAAGTGGGCAAGTCCTCCGAGGCATTTCTGCAGCGCGAACGTGACGCTGCGTGCCGCAGACAGGAACGCGCTGAAGTAGTAGCGCGCGGCCTCGATGTCAGGAGCCGTGTTGAGCTTCTCTAGGAAAAAGTCAGACTCGCACAGCTTCCCATCGATCAACCAGAACGGGTACCGAATACCCTTACGGGTCGCGACGGAGCCGTCGTTCGTGTCAATCACCTCGATTCCAGCCTCCGTGTACCTGTCCCACCCATGCGCCGCGGGACCAATCCTCGACAGACGCCGGTGTTCCTCAACCGTCACCACGCACCCAATGGCGTCGCGCAGAATCTCCCGTGCCCGCTCCGGCTCCGCGATGAGCCGATCCGTGATGTCCTTCCTAGTAAAGACGTGGTCGTGCTGCAGCTTCGCGCCGCCTTCCGTCGATGCGCGTGAGCGATAACGCGTTGTGTACTTTCCGCGCGCCTCCGTGATCTTCCACAGCAACCCCGAGATGATGTCCCGTTTAGTCCGATCGAGGACAGTTAGCGTCAGGCAACCCTCGATGGCGATGGTTGCGCTTTCGATGATTTCGGTTTCGCTCGCCAACGCCCACCTCATTGATTCAGTGCATGCACTCGGTTGTTTGTGCGCTCCACTGTCTCGAGCCAAGGTGTCGCCGCATCAAGCGCACGCACAACCATCGCTTCGAAATCGAGTTCCTCGAACGACGGCACGTTGAGATCAGGCGTATCGAGCTCGATTCGCTGCGGCGCGAGCAGCGGCCGCAGCGCCGTGATCTTCGCGCTCGCCGGCGACGACGCGAAGCCGTGGAAGTAGAGAACGTTCACGCGGGCGCGGAGCGTATCATCGGAGCACAGGTGCAGAGATCCACAGCAGCATAGGTGCAGAGGGGACACCCTATGCACCTGTGAACCTGTCAACCTGTGCTCCTGTCTAAATCCCATGTCCGCTTCCGAGGAGACTCCGACCGTCCGCGTGGCGTCGTCGTCGCAGCGCGTGCAGCTCACGCCCGGCGCGATCCTCGGCGATCGCTATCGCATCGTGTCGCTCGCCGGGCGCGGCGGGATGGGCGCGGTCTATCGCGCCGACGATCTCCGCCTCGGCCAAACGATCGCGCTGAAATTCCTCACGCGCGGTGCGGAGCACGCGCACGAGCTGTACGAAGAAGTGCGCATCGGAAGGCAGATCTCGCATCCGAACATCTGCCGCCTCTACGACATCGCCATCGTCGACGGCCAGGTGTTCATCACGATGGAGTTCGTCGACGGCGAAGACCTCGCGTCGCTGTTGCGCCGCGTCGGTCGATTGACGACCGCGAAGGCGATGAGCGTCGCGCGCGATCTTTGTTCCGGACTCGCGGCGGCGCACGAGCTCGGCGTCATTCATCGCGATCTCAAGCCGGGCAACGTGATGATCGACGGCCGCGGGCGGGCGCGCATCACTGACTTCGGACTCGCCGTCGCCGAAGCAAACGTCGACGCGGCGGTGCTCGCCGGCACTCCG
>DATKFO010000156.1:0-6196 GCA_035544355.1 Thermoanaerobaculia bacterium | reverse complement strand
TCCGGCGGCGTCGCCGACGAGCGCGTAATTCGGGCCGGTGAGCTTGCGCATCAAATACGAGAAATCTTTGCGCACGCGGATCTCCATCGTGCGCTCGGCGTGTTTCATCAGATCGGCGACGAACGGCGTTTCGCGAATGGGTTGCTCGAGCGCGAGCGCTTCCCGCGCTTCCAGATCGGCGAGTCGCTGCTCCCGTACAACAACGACCTCCTCGAGCGCCTCGGCGTCATCGACCAGCTCGCAGCCGGCGACTTCTTCCCGAAATTCGGCGCGTACTTCGTCACCGGCGACGGCAGCGTCGGCTACAGCTTCCGCTTCGATCGCACGCTCCCCGCGCCGTACAACCGTTCGTTTCAGGTGCAGCGCTCCGAATTCGACGACCTGCTGCTGCGCAACGCGATCGCAAGCGGCGTCGACGTGCAGCAGGAGACCGCAGTCGCGAACGTCGACCTCTCCGATCCGAATCGCGCGATTGTTCGCACGGCCGAAGGCGAAACGCACGAAGCGCGCTTCGTCGTCGATGCCACCGGACACAACTCCTTCCTCGGCAACCGCGTCGGCGACAAGGCCGATGTCGCGTCGCTGAAAAAAATCGCGGTGTTCTCGCACTACCGCAACGTGCCGCGCGCGCCCGGTCGCGACGCCGGCAACACCGTCATCGTCGTGCTGCGCGATGCGTGGTTCTGGATGATTCCGATCACGAGCGAGCTGATGAGCGTCGGCCTCGTCGTCGATCGCGACCACATCACGAACTGCGGACTCGCACCCGGCGAGCTGCTCGAGCAAACCATTCGCGAAACGCCGTTCGTCGCCGATCTGATGAAACACGCCGAGCGCACGATGGAGATCCGCGTGCGCAAAGATTTCTCGTATTTGATGCGCAAGCTCACCGGCCCGAATTACGCGCTCGTCGGCGACGCCGCCGGATTTCTCGATCCGATTTTCTCGACCGGCGTGTTCCTGGCGATGACGTCCGCCGATATGGCGACGAACGCGATCGCGCAACGATTGCGTGATGGATCCATGCGTGCGCTCGACTCGTATCAGCGCGAGATGACGCGCGCGCTACGAAAGTACTTCCGCTTCATCGATCACTTCTATCGCCGCGAATTTCTCGAAGTGCTCATGCACCCGTCCGACAAATGGGGCCTGCTGCAGATGATCATCGGCATCTTCGGCGGCGACATCTTCATCAAGCGCAACAATCGCCTGAAGGTCATGCTGTTTTTCGCGCTCGTGAAAATTCAGAAATGGCGCGCGGGCCTGATCGCGCCGCGAATCGCGTGGGATACGCTGCCCTCGCCGTCTAGAATGGAATCCGCATGACCAACGATCTCCGCAGAAAACTGAAAGAGCTGCTCATCGAGCGCCTGAAATTCGAAGACATGACGCCCGAAGACATCGCCGACGAAGATCCGCTCTTCGCCGGAGGCCTCGGCCTCGACTCGATCGACGCACTCGAGATCGTCGTCATGCTCGAGAGCGAGTTCGGCATCAAAGTGAAAAACGAATCGTCCGCGCGCGATCACTTCCGCTCGATCGCATCGCTCGCGGATTACGTCGGCGAGAAGCTGGAGCAGGAAGCGCCGCAGGCGTAATGTCCCACTGGCTCGCACACCTTCCCCATCAAATCCCCTTCCGCGCAGCGTCCGCCGCGCGCCGCATCGACGACAAACAAATCGAAGGCTCGTTTCTCTGGACGGCGAACGACCGCATGCCCGCGGAGATCATGCTCGTCGAAGCGATGGCGCAATTCGCGGGCGGGCTTGCATTCGAAGGACAGGGATTCCTCTCCGGCATCGATCGCTGTGAAGTCACGCGCGCAATCGTCGCCGGCGATCTCGTCGATGTCAGCGTGACGCTCGAGGCCGAGTTCGGCGGCGTCTTTCGTTTCAACGGCGTCGCGCGCATCGACGGAGTAGAAGTCGCGAAGGGGCGGTTTTACCTGAGCACTCATGCGCACTCCTGATCTCGCCACGCGCATCGCCGTCACCGGCGCCGGCATCATCTGCGCGATCGGGCGCAACAAAGGCGAGGTCTGGCAATCGATCGTCGAGTCGCGCGACGGCATCGGCAAGCTGACGCGATTTCCCGGCGAGACGTTTCCGACCGACATCGCCGCGGAGGTCGGCGAGCTCCCGTCGCACAAACGTCTCTCGCGTACCGATCGGCTAGCGGTCGTCGCTGCATCCGAAGCGATCACGCAAGCCGGCGAGTTTCCGCGCGAGCGCGCGATCGTCTCGACCGGCACCTCGACGGGCGGTTTGCTCGAAGGTGAAGATTTCTACTTACACGGTCGCACGCGCGCGTCGCGCGTACTGCAACAACCAACATCCGGCCCATCCGACGCCGTCGCACGCGCGTTCCACCTCGGCGGCGGCGTGTTGTCGAACGCAACCGCATGCGCATCCGCCGGCGCAGCGATCGGCATGGCCGCGGATTTCCTCCGCTCGCATCACGCCGACGTCGCGATCGCGGGCGGCAGCGACGCGCTCTGCCGATTGACGTACAGCGGATTCAACGTGCTGCAAGCCGTCGATCCCGCACCATGCAAGCCATTCGCCGCCGATCGCAAAGGCATCACCCTCGGCGAAGGCGCCGCGTACCTCGTGCTCGAGCGCTGGGACGACGCAATCGCGCGCGGCGCGACCATTCTCGCGGAGCTCTGCGGCTACGGCGCATCGTGCGACGCACACCACCCGACCGCGCCCGCGGAGGATGGAAGCGGAGCGCAAGCCGCGATGCGCGGTGCACTCGCGGAAGCATCGCTCGCGCCCGACGCGATCGACTACGTCAACGCCCACGGCACCGGCACGCTCCTCAACGACTCCGCCGAAACGAAAGCGCTTCGCTCGACCTTCGGCGACCGCGTCCCCGTCTCCTCGACAAAATCCTACTTCGGCCACACCCTCGGCGCCGCCGGCGGAGTCGAAGCCGTCATCAGCGTCCTCGCCCTCCTGCACCAAACCGCCCCGCCGACCCTGCGCCTCGCGAAAAGCGCTGACGACTGCACCCTCGACTACATCCCCCACACCCCGCGCGAAATGGCGATGACCAACATGCTCTCGAACACCTTCGGCTTCGGCGGCAGCAATGTCTCGCTGCTGTTTCGGAGAGTGTGAGACGAACGATGAAAACCAACGATCCGTAGGAGACCGCCCCACCATGTGGCACAGACACTCCTGTCTGTGCGCACTCGGGAGGCCGGAGCCAGTGTGCATCGGCTCATTCAGCCCGGGGCGCACAGACAAGAGTGTCTGTGCCACACGAGACGAGACGACGGCAGACGTTTGGAGAGCGGCGACTGCGGTCGCCGCACTCCATAATGCGCACCGCATGGTCCGCGTCCCTATCAACGGAATCGGCGTGATTGCGCCGGGTGCGATCGGCGTCGACGCGTTTCGCGCGCAACTCGCGAGCGGGGCGTCCGCGATCGCGCCCGTCGATCGGTTCGATACGAGCGGACTTCGCACGCATGACGCGGCGCTCGTGCGCGATTTCAAACCGAAGGATTTCATCGCGCCGATGAAGATGCGTCGGATGAACGGGCTCTCGCGATTTGCCGTCGCAGCGGCGAAGCTCGCGATCGATGACGCGGGCGGCGCGATCGGAGCCGACACCGGCGTCGCGATGGGCACCGCGTTCGGTCCCGTGCAAACGTCGGTCGAGTACATGAAGGAGTACGTCGAGAAAGGCGCGGCACTCGCGCCGCCCCAACTCTTCGCGGAGTCGGTCGCGAACGCGCCCGGCAGTCACATCGCGATCGAGTGGGGACTGCGCGGATTCAACGTTACGATCACGCAACGCGAGTCGTCAGCGCTCGCCGCGGCGATGTACGCGTGCGCGCAGTTGCTGAAGGGAAGCGCACGCGCCGCACTGATCGGCGGCGTCGAAGAAGTGAACGAGATGCTTTTCAGCGTCCTCGATCGCCTCGGCGGCTGTGCCATGGGAGAAGGGAGTGCCGTGCTCGTCGCGAACGCCGGCACACGCAAACCGTACGCGTGGCTCTCCGGTTTCGGCATCGCGCGCGACACGACGGCGACGATTTCCGATTGGGGAGAAGACGCGAGCGCGGTCGCTCGCGCAATGCGTGCAGCACTCGACGACGCGGAGCTCGACACCGTCGATGCCATCTACGCATCCGCAAACGGCAACGTGCGCGCGGATCGACTCGAAGCGCGCGCGATCGAAGCGCTGTTCGGCGATCGCGTTCCGATCGTGAAAACGAAACAGATTTTCGGCGAGTACGCGGCGGGCGGAATGCTGCAATTTGTCGCAGCGATTCTCGCCGTCGATGAGCAGCGATACGATCGCGTGCTCGTAAACTCCCTCTCCGCAGGCGGCGGCATCGTCTGCGCGGTCGTCACTTCATGAAACTTCTCGCAATCATCCCCGCACTGAACGCGGCGGGCACGCTCGAACCGGTGCTCGCCGAAGCGAAAAAGCAGATCGATCCGGTGATCGTCGTCGACGACGGCTCATCGGATCGGACCAGTGATGTCGCGCGCGCCGGCGGCGCGATCGTGCTGCGTCACGACGTGAATCGCCAAAAAGGCGCCGCGCTGAAAACCGGATTCGCGTACGCGCTCGAGCACGGCTACGACGGCGTGATCACGCTCGACGCCGACGGCCAGCATCTCGCGAGTGAGATCCCGAAATTCATCGCCGCCGCGAACGAGAACAACGCGGACCTCATCATCGGCGGACGCTCGCATCTCTTCGGTGGCATGCTGCCGCGACGCCGCAACGCGAATCGTTTTTCCGCGTGGTGCATCTCGAAAACGTCGGGCGTGAAAATCACCGACTCGCAGAGCGGCTTCCGTTATTACTCCGCGAATTTGTTGCGCAGCATCAAGCTGCGTACCGACGGCTTCGACCTGGAAAGCGAAGTCATCGTACGCGCCGGCCGCGGTGGTTTCCCGATCCGCACCATCCCGATCGACCTCGGATTCGTCAACGGCATCCACACCAGCCACTACAAGCCGCTGCACGACACGGTGAAGATTGCGTGGACCGTGTTCCGCGCGCGATTTTTCTGGTGATCTGCGACAGTCGGCGCACAGATTGCGTAAAAACTCGCGCATGAAGTTCGCTGCAGTTCTCTTCGTCTTCGCGGTTTCTGCTCAGGCTGCTTTCGTTCCGACGAATGGGATGCCCGAGGCTTTCGTCGCGCCTGCGACGACCCTGGCGGATGGGCGCGTGCTGTTCACGCAGCCGCAGTACGTTCTCGCCACGAAGGCCGCGATCTACAACCCGCAAACGCAGTCGTTCACATACGTCGCGGATCCGCTGCACGGCAATCAGGTCGGACAATCCGCGACGCGACTACGTGACGGTAAGGTGCTGATCGCGGGCGGCGGATTCCAGCCGCTCGGCTCGCGTTACAAGATCGGCGGCGTCGTCGCGACGATCTTCAATCCCGCGACCGATACCTTCAACGACGGCGGGATTCTGCGCGTCGAACGTTCCGATCACGCAGCGGTGCTGCTCGCGGACGGACGCGTGTTCATCTGCGGCGGACAAGTCGTCGAAGGCGGTGGCGGCGGCTTCACCGAGACGCCGACCGCAACCGCGGAGATCTACGATCCGGCCACGAGCACCAGCCGGCTCACGACGCCGATGCGCGTCGCGCGCGGCACACCGTCCGCGGTGCTGCTTGTCGATGGACGCGTGCTGATCGTCGGAGGCGCCCCGAGCGCGAGCGATCCAACCGCGGAGATTTTCGATCCGTTGTCGGAGACGTACACCATCGCGCCGCCGATGATTGTTCCACGACGTTCCACGCTCGCGACGCACCTCCCGAACGGCGACGTCCTCATCACCGGAGGCCTCGGCTACGACTCGAGCGAAGCCATCGCATCGGCGGAGCTGTACGTGCATCTCACCGGACGTTTCGAACCGAACGGCGAGATGACCACGCCGCGCGTGCGTCACAACGCGGTGTTGTTGCCGAACGGACGTGTCTTCATCGGCGGCGGCGCAGGCACGGCGGAGGTTTTCGATCCCAAGACGCACGCCTTCAACGACCTCGGTCTCACGCTGTTCCTGCACAACAGCGGCGCGATCGCACTGCTCCCCGACAAGAGCGTGCTCATCGCAGGAGGCACGCAATTCACGGAGCGCTTCATCCCGCCGGTGCCGATTCAGCGGATCATCCGGCGGCGGTGACGTCAGGTGTCATCCTGAGCGGGCGGTG
>DATKFO010000155.1:0-2789 GCA_035544355.1 Thermoanaerobaculia bacterium | reverse complement strand
GCCGAGGCGAAGACGCTGCTGCACGACGTCGTCATCCTCGATACCGCCGGCCGCCTGCACATCGACGAAGAGCTGATGAACGAGCTCACGCGCATCAAGGACGATGTGCGTCCGAGCGAGATCCTGTTCGTCGCCGATTCGATGACGGGCCAGGACGCAGTGAAGTCCGCGAAAGAATTCGATGACCGCCTCGGCGTCACCGGCATCGTGCTCACGAAGCTCGACGGCGACGCGCGCGGCGGTGCGGCGCTTTCGATCAAGTCGGTCGTGAATCGCCCAATCAAGCTCGTCGGCGTCGGCGAAAAGTACGCCGACCTCGACGTCTTCTATCCCGAGCGCATGGCCTCCCGCATCCTCGGCATGGGCGACGTGCTCTCGCTCATCGAAAAAGTCGAAGCGGAAGTCGATCGCAAAGAAGCCGAGCGCCTCGCGGCGCGCGTCGCGAAAGACAAATTCACGCTCGAAGATCTCCGCTCGCAACTGCAACAGGTCAAGAAGATGGGGCCGCTCTCGAGCCTCGTGAACATGCTGCCGGGCGTCGGCGGCAAAGTGAGCGAGGACGACATCGACGAGAAAGCGATCGTGCGGATGGAAGCGATCCTCGACTCGATGACGCACAAAGAGCGTGAGTTCCCGCAGATCATCAACGGCCACCGCAAGAAGCGCATCGCCAAAGGCTCAGGCACAAGCGTGCAGGAGATCAATCGCCTGCTGAAGCAATACCTGCAGATGAAGAAGATGATGCGGACGTTCTCGAAAGGCTTTGGCGCGAGGAAGTTCGGCAAGATGATGAAGGGATTGCCGCCGGAGTTTCTGCAGTAGCTCCACGGCCAACCCTGAGCGTTGAAATACTCGTTAAGCTGTTGCGGTTCCTCGCGTGGCTCGGGTACCATCCCGCGCCCAACTAAGAAGGAGTCTGTTCAAATGTTGAAGATTCGCCTCCGCCGCGGTGGAGCCACTCACGCGCCGTTCTACCGCGTCGTCGTTTCCGACTCGCTCAAGACGCCGTCCGCATCGACGGTCGAGCAGATCGGCCATTACGACCCGAAGAAGAACCCTGCCGACGTGAAGATCGACCGCGAGCGCGTCGACTACTGGGTGAGCAAGGGCGCACAGCTCTCGCCGACCGTGAAGTCGCTGCTCAAGAAGAAGTAAGCTCGTCGCGGCGGCATGGCCGCCGCACTCCGAATGAAAGACCTCATCGAATTCCTTGCGAAATCGCTCGTCGATGATCCCGAGGCGGTGAGCGTCCATTCGACGGACCGCGACCAGACGACCTTCCTCGATCTCGAAGTCGCGCAAGAGGACCTCGGCAAAGTCATCGGCCGCCAGGGCCGCACCGCGCGCGCGATCCGCACCCTCCTCGCCGCCGCCGGCCAGAAAACACGGCGGCGCTACATCCTCGATATCGTCGACTGAGATGAGTGAGCAGTTGGCAGTGGGCAGTGGGCAGAAGTTGCCTCTGACTTTTCTGCCTACTGCCCACTGCCTACTGCCCACTGCCCACTGCTCACTGCCCACTCCGTCATGATCGCGGTCGGCATCATCCGCAAGGCGCACGGCGTCCGCGGCGAAGCGAGCGTCGAGCCGTGGACCGACTCGCCCGATCGCTTCGAAGAGCTCGAGGTCGTCACGCTCGTTTCTCCCGATGAAACGCAAACGCGCGAGATGCGCATCGAGAGCTCGCGCGCGCACGCGGGCCGCGCGCTCGTGAAATTCGAGGGCATCGATTCGCCGGAAGATGTGACTCCGCTGCAGAACTGGACCGTCGAGATTCCGGAGAGCGCTGCGCGGCCTCTCGACGAAGACGAATATTTTCTGCACGATCTCGTCGGGCTCACGCTCGTCGATGCGAACGGCAACGAGCGCGGCATCGTGATCGACGCCTACGAAGGCGGCGGCGGCGTGCTGCTCAACGTGAAGCGCGCGAACGGACGCGAGTTCGAAGTGCCGTTCGCCGCGGAGATTTGCACGTCGATCGATCGCGAGGCACGGAAGATGATCGTGAATCTGCCGGAAGGACTGGATGACATCGATTCCGTTCAGGAGTGAAGCCGATCGCGTGATCCAGCAGGCCATCGCGGAACGGCGCATGATTCGCTTCACGATGGATGGCGGGGTCCGCATCGCGGAACCGCACGATTACGGCATTCGCAAAGGCGTTCCGACGCTGCTCGTGTGGCAGGTCTCGGGCGCGAGCCGTTCCGGTAATCTTCCCGATTGGCGCTGGATCCTTCTCGCGAAGGCTTCGAATTTCGCGCTGCTCGATCGAACGTTTCCCGGCGGCCGCGATCATGACCAGCGGCACAGCAACTGGGACGTGGTGTGGGCGCGAGTCGCGCTGCCAGTATGAGAATCGACTTCATCACGATCTTTCCGCGCATGTTCGACGCGTTTCTCGCCGAAGGCGTGATCGCTCGTGGCATCAAACAGAGCCGGCTCGACGTGCGCGTGTGGGACCTTCGCGACTTCGCAACGGACAAGCATCGCTCGACCGATGACGAGGCGTACGGCGGCGGGCCCGGAATGGTGATGCTCGCGGAGCCGGTGTTTCGTTGCGTCGAAGCGATCGGCGGAACGCCGCGATTGATTCTCACGTCACCGCAGGGACGCCGTTTCGAACAGAGCACTGCAAAGGAGCTCGCGACGAACGAGCATCTCGCGTTTCTGTGCGGCCGCTACGAAGGCTTCGATCAGCGCGTGATCGACGAGTTGCAACCCGAGGAGATCTCGATCGGCGACTTCGTCGTCTCCGGCGGCGAGCTGCCGGCGATGCTGATCGCCGACGC
>DATKFO010000154.1:0-6887 GCA_035544355.1 Thermoanaerobaculia bacterium | reverse complement strand
GATGCGAGCTGTTGCATGGCGTTTCCTTGTGATCGGTGCTCGGTGATCAGAACGCGTGGAACTCCGCGAGCGAGCTGCGTCCGTTGCCCGGCTTCGGCACGACCAGCGGCGCTGCGTGCTGCGTCTGCGCGACGCGCGGCGCGGCGCGATGTTCGCCACCAATCCGGAAGAAGCTGACGAGGTTCTGGAGTCCCTCGGCCTGAGCCGCCATTTCCTCGGCGGTGGCCGCGAGCTCCTCGGCGGCGCTCGCGTTGCGCTGCGTCACCTGATCGACTTGCGCGAGCGACTGATTGATCTGCGCGACGCCGGCCGCCTGCTCCATCGAAGCCGCAGCGACGTCCTGCACGAGCTCCGCGGTTTTGCGGATCGAAGGAACGAGCTCGGCGAGCAGCGTGCCCGAACGATCGGCAACACGCACGCTCGTCGACGCGAGCCCGCCGATTTCACGCGAGGACGACTGGCTGCGCTCCGCGAGCTTGCGGACTTCCGTCGCGACGACTGCGAATCCGCGTCCGTGCTCGCCGGCGCGCGCGGCTTCGATCGCCGCGTTGAGCGCGAGGAGATTCGTCTGATACGCGATCTCTTCGATGATCGAGATCTTTTCGGCGATCGACTTCATCGCGTCGACGGTCGCGAGGACGGCCTTGCCGCTCTCTTCCGCATCGCGCGAGCCCTTCGAGGCCATCGACTCCGTCTGCTTGCTGTTGTCGGCGTTCTGCGAGATCGACGCGTTCATCTGCTCGAGGCTCGCGGTCGTTTCCTGCACCGCGGCGGCCTGCTGGCTGTTGCCCGACGACACCGACTGCGCGGTCGACGAAACCTGGCCCGCCGCCGTCGCGAGCGACGAAGCCGCGGAGCGCACTTCGCCGATGATCTCGACGAGACGCGCGATCATGCGGCCGAGCGCCTGGCCGAGCGTGTCGCGATCGGAGCGCGGCGTGACGGTGACGCCGAGGTCTCCGTTTGCGATCGCGGAAGCCGCGGTGACCATCAGGCCGTTCGAGTCGATCATCTTCTTCATTGACGCGAGCAGTTGCGCGGTCTCATCTTTTCCACGCACTTCGACGCGCTGATCGGAATCGCCCTCGGCGAGCTTCTCCGCAATCTCGACGACCGCGATGATCGGCTTGGTGATGCTGCGCGTGACGGAGACGCTGAGGATCGCGACGACGAGCAGCGCGAGTCCCGCGATGAGGAACGTGACGAAGCGCGCGCTCTTCTCCACGCCTTCGATGGCTTTTCTTTTCTCGACGACGCGCTCCGCGGATTTGTCGTCGAGCGATTGCACCGACGTCTCGACGCGGCGGATGTGATCCTTCACCGGGGTGATCGCGTCGTTGGCCTCGGCTGCGGTTTTGAGCTCGCCCGCCTGGATGCGGCGCGCGATTGCCTGGAACGCGGTGGTGTACTCGGCCATGTCGGAGCGCACGAGGCGGATCGCGTCGCGCGACTCATCGTCGACGCCGAGCTTTTCGATGTCGCCGAGGTTGTCCTCGAGCTTCTGCCGCGCATCGTTCCACTTCGAGATGTACTCGGCTTCTTTCTCTTTGTCGCCGATGTTGATGAAGAGATCTTTTTCGAAGCGGCGGAGATCGAGGCCGGCGATGTGCGCATCATTCGCATTCGAGTTGACGCCGAAGTCGATGGTGAGCACTTGCGTGGCCGCGTCGACCGAAGTCGTGAGCGCCCACTGCCCCGCGCCCGCGACGATGATCACGAACAGAAGCACGAGTGCGAAGCTGAAGAAGAGACGTTTGCCGATGGAAATCTGCTGAAGCATGACGGTTTCCTTTCAGAGTGAAAGCTGCGCAACTTCCGCGGCAGCGTCGTTAGTGATGGCGTCGATCGTTTGTTCGATCTCGACGGGTGAGAGGACGCGGTCGATGTCGAGCACGAGGACGAGGCGTCCATCGAGCTTGCCCATGCCGCGGAGAAAATCGATGCGCACGTTGGTGCCGAACGGCGGCGGGGGCTCGATGGCGTCGCTGGCGATGTCGACGACTTCCGACACCGCGTCGGCCATGATCCCGACGACGAGCATTTCGTCGCGCAACCGCGTCTCGACGACGACGATGCACGTGGTGCGCACCACTTCGGTTTCGCCGTGACCAAATTTCGCGGCGAGATCGATTACGGGGAGCACCGCGCCGCGAAGGTTGATGACGCCGCGCACGTGCGCCGGAGTCGTCGGCACGCGCGTGACTTTCTCGTACTCGATGATCTCCTTCAGGCGAAGGATGCTGACGGCGTACTCCTCGCCGCGCATGAAGAATGTGAGGTACTGCTCTCGCTGCATGTCCATGTTGTGCTCCAGTTTTTTCAGAGGAGGAGGAAGGTGCGTTTGCGGCGTTTGCGCGAGCGCACGACGCGGATGGCGACGACGGAAACGGCGGCGGCGATGACGACGGCGGCGGCGATCACTGGATCTGCTCCACCGCCGCGAGGTTTCTGAGAATCGCCGGCGTGTCGAGAATCAGCGCAACGCGTCCGCTGCCGAGAATCGACGAGCCGGCGATGCCGGGGACTTCGGCGAAGTAGCCGCCGAGGGGTTTGATCACGGCCTGCGCAGAGCCGTGCAGTGTGTCGACGACGAGTCCCGCGCGCGCGCCATCGTGTTGCACGACGAGCACGTTCTCGCGCGCCGGCGCGTCACCGCTGAGGGCGAACAACTTGCGCAGGCGCACGTACGGGACGATTTCTTCGCGAAGAAGCAGAACTCCGGTGGCGTCGTTTGCGGGCTTATCGGCCGGCAGCTCGACGCACTCGATGACGTTCTCCATCGGCACGATGTAGGTCTCGTCGCCGGCGGCCACGCCGAATCCGTCGATCACCGCGAGCGTGAGCGGCAGGCGGATCGTGAATGTCGTCCCCTCCCCTTCGCTCGTGCTGATCGCGATCGTGCCGCGCAGGGTTTCGACGCCGCGGCGCACGACGTCCATGCCGACGCCGCGGCCGGAGAGGTCAGTGATCTCTTCGGCGGTCGTGAATCCCGGAGCGAAGATCGCGCGATCGAGATCGCCGTCGATGCCGAGGGCGTGCGCGCGCGCCGCGATGCGCTTGCGATCGAGTCCCGCGCCGTCATCGGAGATGCGGATGAGGATCGAGCCCGCTTCGTGCCGCGCCTCGAGCGTGATGTGCCCGACGGCCGGCTTTCCTTTCGCGACGCGATCCGCCGACGGCTCGAGGCCGTGATCGATCGCGTTGCGGATCATGTGCGTGAGCGGATCGCGCAGCAGCTCGACGGCGGACGTGTCGAGCTCGACGTCGTCGCCGATCGTCACGAGCCGCGCGTTCTTGCCGTGCGTGGCCGCGAGATCGCGCACGGTGCGCGCGTACTGCTGGAACATCGGTCCGATCGGGACCATGCGTGCGCGCATGATCAGTTCCTGCAATTCGCTCTGGAGCTGATCGGTCTGCCGCTCGACTTCGACGAGCACGTCGACGTCGATCGCGCGCGTCGCGAGCATCTGCTGCACGCGTCCACGCGTGATCGCGATCTCGCCCGCGAGGTCGAGCATGCGATTGAGCTTCTCCGCCGCGACACGCACGTGCGCCTTGTGCGCAACATGAGGCTTGGACTCGGTCGCGACGTCTTCGTTCGCGACGAGGCGCCGGAACGTATCGACGCCCGCGAGCAGCTCCGCGATCAATGCCGCGTCGACGTCGCCGAGATTTTCGAGACGCTCTTCGTACGTGTGTGCGAAGTCCGCGACCCGCTGCAGGCCGACGCACGACGCATTGCCTTTCAGTGTGTGCGCGCGGCGCAGGGCTTCGAGGCGAATCGCTTCGTCGTCCGGCGAGTCTTCGAGCTCGAGCAGCGCCGCCTCGAGCGCGAGGATGTCGTCCTCGGCCTCGACGAGAAACGTCGCCATCAACTCGTCCTGGTTCAGATCGTGTTCAGACATGCTGTCCCGTCCTGCGTATCGAAAATGAGCTTTCGTCCGCGATTGCCGCCGACGTCGACCTGCACGACTTCGATGTGGCGGCGTGCGAGATCCGTGAGTGCCATCTCGGCGTTCTTCGCGCCGAGGTGAGAGGAAGAGTCCATCTGCGCGAACATGCACGCGCCGCCGAAGACGCGTGCGCGCAGAAACGGCACACGCGCGCCGGCGTCGCGCATCTTCGCGATCAGCTCTTCCATCGCGATGTTGCCGAAGCGCGGCGACGCGGTGAGCGAGCCCGCGACGAGCGGCAGCATGAAGTGATTCATACCGCCGATGCGCTTCTGCGAGTCCCACAGGCAGACCGCGATGCACGATCCGAGAATCGTGGTGATCGCGACCGGCGCCACGGAGACGACGAGGTGCCCCGGCTGCAGGAAGCGGCGCTCGCGTACGGCGGCCATCGGCATCGCGCTCACTGCACTTGCTCCGCAATCAGGCGCGTGCAATACAACGCCGACGCCGCGTGGGATGCGAGGAGATCGAACAGCTCGAAGTCGAGCGGCTCGAGTCCGGTCTTCTGCTGCAACAGACTGAAGATGCCGATCGCGCCGACGACTTGCTCATCGAGCTTGAGCGGAATGCACGCGACGAAGTCAGGGACGGATTCGCCGGCGATGTAGCGCTCGCCCGTCACGGCGACGGTGCCGATGAGGCCCGATCCGAGCGGGACGCGCGACCACTGACTCGTATCGATGCCGAACGAGCCCGCGAGCATGAGTGCCTTCGCGTCTTCGTCGAGCTCCCAGATCGCCAGCTCTTCGCAGCCGACCAGGTTGATGATGATTTCCTGGATCGCGCCGACGACGCGCTCGCGATCGAGCGTGCCGTTCAGCTGATAGCTCGCGACGTAGAGATTCGCGAGCTTCGTGTTCTGCTCCTCGACCTCGACGTAGCGCTCCGAAAATCGCCGGCTCTGTTCCTCCAGCTCACTGAACAGCTCCGTCACGCGCACGCTGAGCTTGTGGTTCTCGTCCAGCAGCGACTGCACGACTTCGCGTGTGTCGTTTGCGGCTTTTTCGATGAAATCTCGTTTCATGTCGTTCCCTCCGGTGGGTGCGCGTTCAGTTCAGGATGTTCTGCAGCTTTGTGAGGAGCTCGAGGCCGTTGATCGGCTTGGTCACGTAGTCCGTGCAGCCGTTGCGGAAGGCGGTCTCGATGTTGTGCTCTTCGCCGCGCGTGGTGACCATGATGATCGGGATCCACGCGGTCTCCGGTTCTGCGCGAATTGCGGCGCAGGCAGAGAGGCCATCGAGGTTCGGCATCATCACGTCGAGCAGAATGACGTCGGGCTGTTCGCTCTTCGATTTGGCGATCGCTTCGACACCGTCGCGCGCGGTCACCACGTCGAACGGTCCCTTCGAAAGGATCATCCGCTCCATCATCAGCACCGTGTTCGAGTCATCGACGAGCAGTACTTTTTTCTTCATGGTCATCAGTCCTTTTCATGTCGTTGAGGAAACGCGATTCGGCGATCTCCGCCGGGGGCAGGCTCTTTGAGAACATCCATCCCTGCATGTGGACGATGCCGAGGTCGCGCACCGTCATCAGGTCTTCGTGAAATTCGATCCCCTCGGCGATCGGGATCGCGCCGCAGGCATTGCCGAGCGCCACGATCGAGCGCAGCACGGCGATGCGATACGCATCGCGATGGCAGTTCTTGACGAGGTAGCGATCGACCTTGATGTGATCGGGGCGGCAGTCGACGAACAGGTGGTAGTTCGATGCGCCGACGCCGAGGTCGTCGAGCGCGATGCGCACGCCGGCTTCGCGCAGCTGCGCGATCGTCAATTGCAACCTGTCGATCGCCCACGGCGCGCGGTGCTCGACGATCTCGAGCATCAGGCGCTGCGGCGCGATGCCGTGCGAGATCGCCGATTCGAGGAACGTGTCGGCGAAGTGCGGCACGGAGCTCAGCGTCGAGCCGTGAATGTTGATGCTGATGACCGGCAGTCCCGGCAGCGTGCGCGCGGCTTCGAACGCTTCTGCGATGCAGAGCAGGTCGACGCGCGTCTCTTCGCCTTTGCGCCGCGCGTATTCGAAGAGCACGTTCGGGCTCTCCATGCTCGTGCCGCGCGGACCGCGCGTGAGCGCTTCGAGTGCGTAGAGCGAAACGCCGTCGTTGGTCACGGTCACGATCGGCTGGAATTCCATGCGGATCGCGCCCGGTGCGAGGAGGACTTCGAGCATTGCACGTGGTGTCATGCGCATTTCTCCGTCAGCTCCTCGGCGATCTTGGCGAGCTCGCCGAGCGGTTTCGGTTTGTGGAGGAAGACGTCGCAGCCGCGGCGAAATGCTTCGCGCTCGAGCATCGGTGTGCCGTGCGCGGTGAGCAGGATCGTGCGCGTGTGCGGACGGCTCTGCCGGACGAAGCGGAGAATCTCGAGGCCTTCGCGTCCGCAGTGATCGCGGAGCGAGAGGTCGAGAATGGCCACGTCGTATTCGATGTAGGTCGCGAGCGCTTCGGCTTCTTCGAGCTCGCGCGCACAGTCGACCGTGTAACCGCGGCGCGTGAAGTAGCGCTTCACTGCGGCGAGGATCGATTCTTCGTTATCGACGATTAGGATTCGTTTGGTCACGCGGCCCCATAGAGCAACCGCGCTGCCATACGTGCCAGCTAGCTAACTGTTGTCGATGGAGTTATTTACGAGGCTGACACGAATCACGGAAACACCAGCTTTTCTAAAACTGACACGTCAATTTCTAATTTTAGAAATCGCGATGCCGTGCTTGCGCGCCTTGTAATAGACGGCGCTGCGCGAAATTCCGAGACGCTCCGCCGCGCGGTCGATCGCCCCGTTTTCGTCGCGCAGAACCTGCTCGATGTAATCGCGCTCGACGTCATCGAGCGTGCCAGTGCGGCGCTCGACGTTCGTCACTTGCGCGGGCGTGGGCGCGCCGAAATCGATCGAGCGCGCATCGAGCACCGCGCCGTGCGTGCGCAGC
>DATKFO010000153.1:0-2881 GCA_035544355.1 Thermoanaerobaculia bacterium | reverse complement strand
GAAAAGAACACGCCCGAGCAGAGCCACATCGGCATCATCACGAGATTCATCATGCCGCTCACGGCTTCGAGCGTTCGCGCGCGCGATGCGACGAGGAGGCCGAGTCCCGCGAACGCCATTCCGCCGAAGAGGCAGACGAGCGCGAAGAGCGCGATCGAGCCGCGCACGTTGACTCCGAATACGAGCCACGCGAAGACCGCGACGACGACGACTTCGAGGATGAGAAAGATCAAGCGCGACAAGAACTGCGCGAGCAGGTAATGGCTCTTGCGCATCGGCGTCGCGACGAGGCGCTTGAGCAGGTTCTTGAGCCGCGCGTTGACGACGGAAAATCCGATGCCCCACATACTCGTGCCCATCAGGTTCATGCCGATGAGTCCCGGTACGAGGAAGTCGACGTAGCGCGCGCCCTGCTCCTGCACGTGCTCTTCGCGAGCGACGAACGCCGCGGCACGCCCCGCCGCGATCTGCAACGCATCATCCGCTTCGATGCGCGCCGCGCGCGCGTCGGGCCGCGTCGGATCGAGCCGATACACAGGCTGCGTGTCGCCTTCGATCAGCAGCGAGATTTTTCCGCGACGCAATTCTTCGCGACCCGTTTTCGCATCGTAGATGCGCGGCTGCAACGCCGGCGATCTTGAAAGTGCAGCAAGTCGTTGCTCCGCCGCAGGACCGGCAGCGATGCCGATCGGAACGCGATCCGGCGGCTTCTCGCGGAACGCGAATCCCAACGCGAGCGTGAGCAGCAGCGGGAATCCGAAGACCCAGAAAATGGCCTCGGTCTCGCGGACGAACTCCTTGACGCGCGCGATCGAAAGCTCGACGAGCGGTCCGTGAACCTTAGGCATCGCGCAATTCCCTTCCCGTCATCGACACGAACAGATCCTCGAGCGTCGCCGCGTGCGTCGACAGCGTCACGAGCTTCGCGCCGCTGGTCTCGATGATGTCGAGCAGCTGCGGCACGGCGACGGCGAGCGAGTCGACGCGCAGCAGCCAGCCTTCACCGCGCCGCGTCGCGCCGTGGAATCCGGTGATGCCGCCCAGCGCCGATTCCTCGAGCGCCGGCGCGCTCGTGAACTCGATGATGTTCGCCGCCTCGAGCTTCGCGATCAGCTCCTTCGGCGTGCCGAGTGCGATGAGATGTCCGTGATCGACGATCGCGATGCGATCGCAAAGCCGCTCCGCTTCTTCCATGTAATGCGTCGTGAGCAGCACGGTTCCGCCCTTCGCGCGAAAGCGCGCGACGACTTCCCACAACTGCAGGCGCGATTGCGGATCGAGTCCCGTCGTCGGCTCGTCGAGAAACAGCAGCTCGGGATCGCCGACGAGCGCGCACGCGACGGCGAGGCGCTGCTTCTGTCCGCCCGACAGTTTGCCGACGCGCGCGTTGCGCTTCTCATCGAGCGAGAGATCGCGCAGCAGCTCGTCGGGATCGGGACCGCGCCGGTAGAACGAGCGAAAGAGCCGCAGCGTTTCGTAGACCGTGAGCTTGTCGGCGAGCTGCGTTTCCTGCAGCGAGAGGCCGATTTGCTCGCGCAGATCGCGCGCGTCGTTGTTCCAGGTGTGCCCGAGGACGCGGACTTCGCCCGCGTCGGCCTTCGTCAGTCCTTCGAGGATCTCGATCGTCGTCGTCTTGCCCGCTCCGTTCGGCCCGAGAAGGCCGAAACACTCGCCGCGCGCGACGGAGAGATCGAGACCGTCGACGGCTTTCACGTCGGCGTAGTACTTCTTGAGTCCGATGCACGAGATCGCTAGGTCGTTCGCCATGCGCGCGAGAAGATAGCATTGCGCGATGAAAGCCATCCTCATCGATCAATTCGGCGGCCCCGACGTTTTGCGTTTGGGCGAAACGGACGCGCCGCAGCTCACGCCCGATTCGATTCGCATCGCCGTGCGTGCGACCGCTGTGAATCGCGCGGATCTGCTGCAACGCGAAGGCCACTACCCGCCGCCCCACGGCGCCTCAGAAATCCTCGGGCTCGAATGCGCAGGCATCGTGTCCGCGGTTGGCGCGAATGTGCGTGGATGGTCGCTCGGCGATCGCGCGATGGCGTTGCTGCCCGGCGGCGGCTACGCGGAGGAAGTCGTCGTGCACGCGGGTTCCGCGATGCACGTGCCTGATGCGTTGTCGGATGAAGAAGCGACTGCGATCCCCGAGGTGTTTCTCACCGCGTTTTTGAACCTGTTCGAAATTGCACGTGTGCGCGAAGGCGAGAGCGCGCTGATTCACGGCGGCGGCAGCGGAGTCGGAACTGCGGCGACGACGCTGCTGAAGATCGCCGGCGTGCGCGTGATCGTGACGGCGGGATCGGCGGAGAAATGCGCGCGCTGTCTCGAGCACGGCGCGGACGTTGCGATCAACTATCGCGACGAAGATTTCGTCGAGAAAGCGCGCGGCGTGAACGTGATCCTCGATCACATCGGCGCGCGCTACGTCGCACGCGATCTCGACGCGCTCGCGATGGACGGACGCATCGTGATCATCGGCTCGATGGGCGGACAACGCAGCGCGGAGATCGACATCGGCATGTTGCTCATGAAACGCGCGAAGCTGATGGGCTCGATGCTGCGCTCGCGAACGGTGGAGGAAAAGGCCGCGATCGTACGGGCGTTCGTGACGAAATTCGGCGCGAGTCTCGAAGCTGGACGCGTGCGGCCGGTGATCCATCGCGTGCTGCCGCTCGAGGAAGCGGCGGACGCGCACCGGTTGATGGCGGCGTCGGAGCATTTCGGGAAGATCGTTTTAGGAGTGCGGCGGCCGTAGCCGCTCCAAAATGTGGCACAGACACTCTTGTCTGTGCGCCCCGCGGCGGAATGAGCCAGATGCACACTGGCTCCGGTCTCCCGAGTGCGCACAGACAGGAGTGTCTGTGCCACATTC
>DATKFO010000152.1:0-6603 GCA_035544355.1 Thermoanaerobaculia bacterium | reverse complement strand
GGGCGCGCCCGAGATCACCGTCGCGCCGCCCGGACCATTTTGCGTGACGCCCGGCGACAGATTGACCGTCGCGATCAGCGTGCGTCCGATCGGCAGATCCTCGATGAGCTTCGCACGGATGTTCGTCTGCACTTCGGTGGTCTCGAGCAGCGGCGACGTCGCGGTGACGGTCACCACTTCTTCGGTCGTGAGCTGCAGATCGGCATCAGCGCGCGCAATCTGCGCGAGTCCGACGCGCACCGATTTCGTGAGCGCCTTCATCCCTTCGAGCTCGAAGCGGACGTTGTAATCGCCCGGCGGCAACGCGCCGACGTTGTAGTTGCCGTTCGCGTCGGTGACGGTCGTGCGCACGCCGAGAAGATTCGGGGACGAAACCGTCACCGTGATCCCCTCGGTCGGCGTCCCTCCGATCGTCGCCGTTCCGGTGAGACTGGCCGTCGTCTGCGCGACAGCGGTTGTTGCAGCGAGGAGAAGAATGAGGAATGTGAAAACAGCTCTGCGGGAATTCAAACCACACCTCCTTTGATGTCGCGCCGCTGTGTTGCACGCGAACGCCCGGAGATGCCAAAAGCGCAAGCGACTGACTGCACAACACTTGGTCATGCGTCACAGCTCGTTCACTACGGCGAGTTGGAGAAACACGCGCGGTTCCTTGAAGAACGGCGATTTTCGCGTTCACAACGCGATCGGTGTGATGTTCACAACGTGATCGCAGCGTCGCAATCGCGTGAACGGCGCGTTACACGTGTATGTGCACGTGTTCTTACGAGTGTCATCCTGAGCGGGTGGCGGAGTGGGTGCGAAGGATCCCCTCCAGCGACACGAGACGCGCTCCGTCGGCAGGGGATCCTTCGCGCCCACCCCGCCACCCGCTCAGGATGACACTTGATTTCAACCTTGACGCGCTAGCGACGCTTCGATCGTCGGATACGTGAACGCGAATCCCTCGGCAATTGCGTGTGAGGGAATCGCGCGCTGTCCGGCGAGCAACGCTTCATCCGCCATCTGTCCGAATGCGATGCGCAGCGCGAACGCGGGCACCGGAATGAGCGCGGGACGATGCATCACGCGTCCGAGCGTGCGCGCGAAATCACGCGCACGCACCGGCTCCGGCGCCGTCACGTTGTAAACACCGCGCACGTTTTCGTTGTCGAGCGCCCACTCGACTGCGCGAATTGCGTCGTCGCGATCGATCCATGCCATCCACTGCTTGCCGTTGCCGATCGGACCACCCACGCCGAGCTTGAACGGCAGCCACATTTTCTTCAGCGCACCGCCGTCGCGCGCGAGCACGACGCCGAATCGCGGGATCACGAGGCGTCCGAGCGGTTCCGCTTCGCGCGCGGCGGATTCCCATTGCTCCACGAGCTCCGCGAGAAATCCTTCGCCGCGTGACGAATGTTCGTCGAGCGTTTCATCGCCGCGATTGCCGTAGTAACCAACCGCGGATGCGCTGATGATCGTGCGCTTCTTTGATGGATTGCACCGCATCGCGGCAACGAGCGCGCTCGTCGAATCGAGACGGCTCGCGATCATTCGCCGCTTGCGCTCCTCGGTCCAGCGGCGATCGCCGATGTTCTCGCCCGCCAGATTGATCACCGCGTCTGCGTTCGCGACCTCATCCGCCCACGCGCCGTCGGGCTTCGTTGGATCCCAAGCGAGTCCGCGACCAGCCTCGACCTTCGCGGGATTGCGGCTCAGCACGGCGACGTCATCGCCGCGCGCAACGAGACGTCGCGTCAGCGGCTCGCCGATGAATCCGCTTCCGCCCGCGATCGCGATCTTCATCTCACGGATTGTATGAGCAAAAAAACCGCCGCCGGCTGAGCGAAGGCCGGCGGCGGTTGGAGATCAAGAGGAGTAGGAGATCTTTGGGTCTGGGTTCGTTTCGTCCGGTTCGTTTCTTGTCGTTTCGCAGCCGCTCCTACATTCAGACGAGCGTCCCGCGGAAAGGTTTCACGCGATTCTCGACCTCGCGGCAACCCGTCGCGGATCACCCGCCTGGCCTCGCTTCAGCCCGGCAAATGCGATCATCGCGGCGTTGTCGGTGCAATAGCGTTTCTCGGGCAATCGCACGATCAATCTGCGCTGCTCTCCCCAAACAACGATGCGCTCGCGCAACACGCCATTCGCTGCGACACCGCCCGCAATCGCGAGCTCCGTCGGCTTCGGCGAATCGAGCCGCGACCACACCGCTTCCAGTCGATCGAACAACTGCGCGATGAGCGCGTCCTGAAACGTCGCGCAGAAATCGGCGAGCAATTGCGCGTCGCCGTCGATGCGCACGCCGTGCTCGCGCGCGAGCCGAATCGCGCCCGCCTTGATTCCGGAGTACGAGAAATCGAGCGTCTGATCTTTCTTGAACTGCGGAACCGGAAACGGAAATCGCTTCGGATCCGCAGTGCCCGCGCGCGCGTGCTTCTCGATCTGCGGCCCGCCGGGATACGGCAGTCCGATGAACTTTGCCACTTTGTCGAACGTCTCGCCGATCGCATCGTCGCGCGTGCGATTCAGCATCGTCACGTCGCTGCCGCGCACGTCGTAGATCGACGAATGCCCGCCCGAGATCACGAGCGAGAGAAAGCGCGGCGGCAGCGGAATCGACGCCGCGTCTTTCGTGAGATACGGCGAGTAAATGTGCCCTTCGAGATGATTCACGGAAACCAGCGGGATGCCGAGTCCGTACGCGAGACCTTGCGCACCGGCGACACCGACGAGCAGCGCGCCGATCAAACCCGGCCCCGACGTCACCGCGATCGAATCGACATCGCTCCACGCAGCACGCGCATCTTCGAGCGCGCGGCCGACGAGCGGAAAGAGGTGTTGCAAATGCTCGCGCGATGCGATCTCCGGCACGACGCCGCCGAACGGCTGATGACGCTCGATCTGCGACGCGATGAGATTCACGCGCACCGTGCCGTCGCGCTCCAAAAGCGCGACCGAAGTTTCATCGCACGACGTCTCGATTCCCAGAATCATGAGTGGGCAGTGAGCAGTAGGCAGTGGGCAGAGAGAACAAAGACCTCTGCCCACTGCCCACTGCTCACTGCCCACTATAATCGCGCGCTCCAATCACCATGAAAGAAGAACTCGCAACCCGATACGAGCCCGCCTCATTCGAGCAACGCATTTATCAGATGTGGGAGGCTGGCGGATACTTCACGCCCGAGGCCGAGAAGGATCGGCCGAAATTCTCGATCGTCATCCCGCCGCCGAACGTGACCGGCCGTCTGCACATCGGCCACGCGCTCGTCAACACGTTGCAGGACATCATCGTTCGCTGGAAGCGCATGTGCGGCTTCAACACGCTCTGGCTTCCGGGCACCGATCACGCCGGCATCGCGACGCAGATGGTCGTCGAACGCCATCTGCAGAAGCAGGGCATCTCGCGTTTCGACATCGGCCGCGAGAAGTTCGTCGAGAAGGTGTGGGAGTGGAAGGAGCAGCACCGCACCGAGATCAAAGACCAGCTCGCACGCCTCGGCGCATCCGCAGACTGGACGCGCGAACGCTTCACCCTCGACGACGGACTCTCGCACGCCGTGCGCTACGTCTTCGTGAAGCTCTACGAAGACGGCTTGATCTATCGCGATCTCGCGATGGTGAACTGGTGTCCGCACTGCCGCACCGCGATCTCCGACATCGAAGTCGAGTTCCGCGAGCGCAACGGAAAGCTCTACCACATCAACTATCCGATCGCGGATTCGGATCGCGTGCTCACGATCGCGACGACGCGACCTGAGACGATGCTCGGCGACACGGGTGTCGCAGTGCATCCCGAGGATGAGCGCTACCAGGATCTCATCGGCAAAGAAGTGATTCTGCCGATCGCGAATCGCCGCATTCCGATCGTCGGCGACGCGATCCTCGTCGATCGCGAGTTCGGCACCGGCGTCGTGAAAGTCACGCCGTCGCATGACAAGAACGACTACGAAGCCGGGTTGCGCAACAACCTGCCGCAGCTGCAGGTCATCGCCGAAGACGGACGCATGACCGCCGCCGCGGGCGCGGAGTTCGAAGGACTCGATCGCTTCGCCGCGCGCAAGAAAGTCGTGGCGCTGCTCGAAGAGCAGGGCTTGCTCGTGAAGATCGAAGAGCATCTGCACAACGTCGGCGTGCACGGCAAGTGCGACACCGACATCGAGCCGATGATCTCGCGGCAGTGGTTCGTGAAGATCGAGCCGCTCGCGAAGCCCGCGATCGAGATCGTGCGCAACGGCACGATCCAGATCCTTCCCGAAACGTGGACGCAGACGTACTACCACTGGATGGAGAACATCCGCGACTGGACGATCTCGCGCCAGCTCTGGTGGGGCCATCGCATTCCCGCGTTCTACTGCGCGAACGGCCACATCACCGTCGCAGTCGAAGACCCGGCGGCATGTCCGCAATGCGGTGAGCCCGTGACGCAGGAGACCGACGTGCTCGACACGTGGTTCTCGTCCGCGCTCTGGCCGTTCTCGACGATGGGCTGGCCGGAGAAAACCCCCGATCTCGAAACGTTTTATCCGACCGACGTTCTCATCACCGGCTTCGACATCCTCTTCTTCTGGGTCGCGCGCATGATCATGGCCGGCCTGCGCTTCACCGGCACCGCGCCGTTCACGCAAGTCTTTCTCAATGGACTCGTGCGCGACGAGCAGGGGCAGAAGATGTCGAAGTCGAAAGGCAACGTCATCGATCCGCTCGACGTCGTCGACGAAGTCGGCGCGGACGCGTTGCGCTTCACGCTCGCGATCGCCGCATCGGGACGCGACATTCCGCTCGGCAAGAGCCGCATCCAGGGCTACTCCGCATTCGTGAACAAGATCTGGAACGCGTCGCGCTTCGCGCTGATGCACATCGACACGGAGTTGAAGAACGCGCGCGCCATCGATCGCGATGAGCTGCGCACCGTCGAGCGCTGGATTCTCTCGCGCCTCAACGACGCGACGCGCGAGGTGAACAAGTCGCTCTCCGGCTTCCGTTTCGACGAGGCGTCGAACCGGCTCTATCAATTCTTCTGGCACGAGCTGTGTGACTGGTATCTCGAGATGGCGAAGCCAGTCCTCCTCGGCCGCCACGGCACGGAAAGCGATCGCGCCAACGCAAAGCGCGTGCTGCTCGAAGTGCTCGATCGCTCGCTCCGCCTGCTCCATCCGTTCATGCCGTTCGTCACCGAGGAGATCTGGCAAAAGCTCGGCGGCGTGGAACCGTCGGTGATGATCGCGCCGTATCCGATCGCCGAGGAAGTGCTCGAGGATTCCGAGGCGGAGCGGTTGATGGAGGCGGTGAAGGCGATCATCACGACGGTGCGCAACGCGCGCGCGGAGCGCGGCTTCACGCCGAAGGATCGCTTCCGTCTCTTCATCAAAGCGAACGACGACCGCGAGGCGAATTTCTTCCGCGACAACGCATACCTGCTGCTCAATCTCGCGCGCCTCGACGAAGCCGCAATCGACGCCGAGCCGCCCGCCGGCGCACATCACGACGTGATCGAAGGCTTCCACATCGCGATCGTCTTCCCGCCGAAGGAAGTGACACCCGCGGAACGCGAGAAACTCGCGAAAGACATCGAGAAGAGCCAGAAAGAGCTCGCCGGCCTCGACGCAAAACTCGCGAACGAACAATTCGTGCGCAACGCGCCCGCGCAGGTTGTCGAGCAGGCGCGCACGCGACAAGTCGAGCTGCGCGCAAGGCTGGAGAAATTACAGGGGAATCAGGGTGCATAGGGACACAGGTGCACAGGTACATAGGGTTCCGACCCCTGTGCACCTCTGCACCTGTGCCGCTCTGCAACTGTCAACCTCATGATCCGCATCCGCAACCTCATCGACACGCTCCACACGATCGAGTCGATCGCGGTGATCCCGCGCGTCGCGTCGACGAACCTCGTCGCGCGGCGCATCGTCGGCGAGTGCGTGAACAACGAGCTGTCGCTGCCGCAGGCCATCATCATCGCGGGCGAGCAGTTCGCGGGCCGCGGCCGCAACGACCGCCGCTGGTCGTCGCCGCCGGGAAAAGGCATCTATGCGACGACGCTGCTCACGCGTCCCGTGCATCTGCTCCCGCTCGTGCCGCTCGAAATCGCGAATGCAATCGCGTCGTATCTGCGCGAGACGTTCGCGATCGACGCGCGCATCAAATGGCCGAACGACATCCTGGTCGACGGGAAAAAGATCGCCGGCATCCTCATCGAAGCGCGCGTGCAGGACGATCGCGCGTACCTGCTCATCGGCACCGGCATCAACGTCGAGCCGGTGCAGGACGACGCGCGCCCGAACGCCGTCGCGATCAGCGAGATCTCGCCGCGCAATTTCACCGGCGTCACCGACGCGACGATCGCCTTCATCGAGCACCTCGACGCGCGCATCACCGAACCGCTCGAGCACGATCGCGTGCTCGCCGAATGGCGCGGCCTCTCCATCCACCAACCGGGCGACCGCATCCACTGCATCCTCGGCGAGCGCACGATCAGCGGAACCTGGGACGGCATCGACGAGCAGGGCCGCGCGCTGATCCGCAACGGGAGCGATGTGATTGCGGTGAGTGCGGGAGAGATCTTGATCGGGTGATCCAGGAGTGCGGTGGCAAAGCCACCGCTTTCGTATCCGGATCACAAGC
>DATKFO010000151.1:0-3835 GCA_035544355.1 Thermoanaerobaculia bacterium | reverse complement strand
CGCTCGACCGCAACCGTCACGCCGAAGCCGAACAGCGACGCGCCGATCACGCCGAACGCGCCGTACGTCGCGATCAGATACGCGGCCATCTTCACGCTGCCGACGCTCTTCGATCCGAATCCGATTCCGAAGAAGAGATAGAAGATGAGCGGGAAGATGAGCGTCGGAATCGAGTACGCGGGAAGGCGCAGGAGCTTGAGGAATTCGTATTTGATTTCTTTGAGGTGGATTTTGAGTTGTCGATTCATTTTCGTTCCTTGTGATGGTCGATCACTGATCACGCCATCTCCGTCAACTGCACAAATGCATCTTCCAGCGACGCAGCACTGCCCTTGATCTCCGCCGGCGTTCCTTCCGCGAGGATTTCGCCTTTGTGGATCACGACGATGCGATTCGCGAGGTGCTCGGCTTCGGTGAGTTGGTGCGTGGTCAGCAGGACCGATCGTCCGCGCGCGACGAAGGCTTTGATCTGTTTCCACATCGCGCGGCGTGATTCGACGTCGAGTCCGACCGTCGGTTCGTCGAGGATCAGCAGATCGGGATTGCCGCAGATCGCGAGTGCGAAGAGCACGCGCTGTTTCTGGCCGCCGGAGAGCTGTCCGAATTTGCGGTTCTCGATGCCGTGCAGGCTCGCGGCGTCGATCACCTCGGCGAACGGCATCGGATTCGGGTAGTAGCTCGAGAAGAGATCGATGTGCTCGCGCACCTTCAGCGTCTCGGGCACGCGAGCGGCCTGCAGCATCGCGCCGGTGCGGATGCGATTCGCGGCATCGCGCGGATCTTCGCCGAACACGCGAACGGTTCCGTCAGTCGGCGCGCCGAGGCCGAGGAGGAGGCGGACGGCGGTGGTTTTGCCGGCGCCGTTCGCGCCGAGGAGCGCGAGCAGCTCGCCGGGTTGAATCGAGAGCGTGACTTCCTTCAGCGCGACGGTCGAGCCGTACGTCTTCGTGACATGGCCGAGGTGCGCGGGAAGCACGCTGCGAAACACTTCAGACAGCGGACGGGGCGCGGCAGCGAGTGCGGTTGCGTTCATGGCGCATAGGATGCGTCCGCCGCGCGGAATGCAACATTGGGGAACGTCAGGGCGGGCAGGTGACGTTTGTCATTTGGAGTGCGGCGGCCATGCCGCCGCTTTGGGTTGCGTGTTCAAGTCGCGAGGTTGCGGGGTCACGCGGTTGCGCGGTGAACCCGGAGCCACGCGGATCGCGAGATTTCGCAACCGCAACCCGAACACGCGACCCAAAGCGGCAGCATGGCTGCCGCACTCCATACGCGGTCGGATATCATGCGCCCGCGAATTTTGAGGTGAGCTCCAACATGACTTGGATCGGCAACTTCTACCGCTCCGCCATCGGCAAGAAGGCGGTCATGGCGGTCACCGGCTTCATCCTCTTCGGATGGATCTTTCTGCACATGCTCGGGAACCTGAAGCTGTATCTCGGTCCCGTGCACTTGAATGAATACGCGCACTGGCTGCGCACGATCGGCACGCCCGCGGCACCGGACTCGGCGTTGTTGTGGGTCGCGCGTTTCGTCCTCCTCGTGTGCGTCGTGCTCCACATCCACGCGGCGTATGCGGTCACGATGATGAGCCGCGCGTCGCGGCCGGTCGGCTATCGCGATCGCACCGTCGTCGCGTCGACGTACGCGTCGCGCACGATGCGCTGGGGCGGCGTGATCATCCTGCTCTTCGTCATCTATCACCTGCTGCACCTGACGACCGGCACCGTCCATCCGAACTACATCCCGGACGATCCGTACCACAACGTCGTCACCGGATTTCAGGTGTGGTGGGTCGCGGCGATCTACATCATCGCCAACCTCGCTCTCGGGCTGCATCTGTTCCACGGCCTGCGGAGCATGTTCGAATCGCTCGGACTCAATCATCCGAAATTCAATCTGTGGCGGCAGTACTTCGCCGCCGCATTCGCGCTCATCATCACGCTCGCGAACGTCTCGTTCCCGTTCTTCGTGATGATCGGCGTGGTGAGGTAATCGAGACCATGCAACTCGAGAGCAGGATTCCGCCCGGTCCGATCGCGGAAAAATGGGCGCACGCCAAATCGCATTACAAGCTGGTCAATCCGGCGAACAAACGAAAGTACGACATCATCGTGGTCGGCGCCGGTCTCGCGGGCGCATCCGCCGCCGCATCCCTCGGCGAGCTCGGATACAACGTCCAATGTTTCGTCTACCACGACTCGCCGCGCCGCGCGCACTCCATCGCCGCGCAGGGCGGCATCAACGCCGCGAAGAACTATCGCAACGACGGCGACAGTATCTACCGCCTGTTCTACGACACGATCAAAGGCGGCGACTATCGCTCGCGTGAAGCGAACGTCTATCGCCTCGCCGAATTGTCGGTGAACATCATCGATCAGGCCGTCGCGCAAGGCGTGCCGTTCGCGCGCGAGTACAGCGGCCTGCTCGACAATCGCAGCTTCGGCGGCGTGCAGGTCTCGCGCACGTTCTACGCGCGCGGACAAACGGGCCAGCAACTGCTCCTCGGCGCGTTCCAGGCGCTCGAGCGGCAGATCGCACTCGGCAACGTCAAGCAGTACAACCGCCACGAGATGCTCGACCTCGTCGTCGTCGACGGACACGCGAAAGGCATCGTCACGCGCAACCTCGTCACCGGAAAAGTCGAGGTGCACGCAGCCGATGCCGTCGTCCTCGGCACCGGCGGCTATGTCAATGTTTTCTACCTCTCGACGAATGCGAAGGCGTCGAACGCGACGGCGATCTGGCGCGCGCACAAGCGCGGCGCGGCGTTCGCGAATCCCTGCTACACGCAGATCCATCCGACGTGCATCCCACAGGCGGGCGACTTCCAGTCGAAGCTCACGCTGATGTCGGAGTCGCTGCGCAACGACGGACGCATCTGGGTTCCGAAGACGCAGGGCGACAAGCGCAATCCGAAAGAGATTCCGGAGAGCGAGCGCGATTACTACCTCGAGCGCAAGTACCCGAGCTTCGGCAATCTCGCGCCGCGCGACATCGCATCGCGCGCGGCGAAGGAAGCGTGCGACGACGGACGCGGCGTTGGCCCCAGCGGCCGCGGCGTCTATCTCGATTTCGCCGACGCCATCAAACGCCTCGGCGCGAAAGTCATCGAAGAGCGCTACGGCAATCTCTTCGAGATGTATCACGACATCACGGCCGAGGATCCTTACGACCTTCCGATGCGCATCTATCCTGCGCCGCACTATTCGATGGGCGGCCTCTGGGTCGACTACGACCTGATGTCGACGATTCCCGGTCTCTACGTCGCCGGCGAAGCGAATTTCTCCGATCACGGCGCGAACCGCCTCGGCGCAAGCGCGCTGATGCAGGGACTCGCAGACGGCTACTTCGTGCTGCCGGTCGCGATCGGCGATTACATCGCGACGCAATTCGGCAAGAAGGTCACGACCGATCGCCCCGAATTCGCGGAAGCGCTCTCGGCGACGCAGTATCGCGTCGAGCAACTCCTGTCCGCGAAGGGCACGCGCAGCGTCGACTCGTATCACCGTGAGCTCGGCAACATCATGTGGGAGTACTGCGGCATGGCCCGCACCGCCGACGGCCTCAAGAAAGCGCTCGGAACGATTCGCGAGCTGAAAGGACAGTACTGGCGCGACGTGAAAGTCCTCGGCGGTGGCGAAGAGCCGAATCAGTCACTGGAGAAGGCGGGCCGCGTCGCCGATTTCTTCGAGCTCGCGGAGCTCATGTGCATCGACGCGCTGCACCGCGAGGAATCGGCCGGCGGCCACTTCCGCGTGGAGTATCAGGAAGACGGCGAAGCGAAGCGCAACGACGACGACTTCCTGTACGTCGCGGCGTGGGAGTACAAGGG
>DATKFO010000150.1:0-6908 GCA_035544355.1 Thermoanaerobaculia bacterium | reverse complement strand
CGGTCGCTCCCACCCACAAAGAGTTCGGGCGGCCGCAGGCCGCCCCTACGATTCGTGGACTAGTGCGTACACCGCGTTGAAAATCGATTCGCGATTCGGCTTCGACCAATAGTCGCCGTCGGAGCCGTATGCGGGGCGGTGGTCTTTCGCGGGGAGCGTGAGCGGCGGGGAGTCGAGCCATTCGTAGCCGCGGTCGCGCTCGAGGACGTTCTGCATCATGTATGCGGTCGCGCCGCCGGGGACATCTTCGTCGATGAAGGCGATGCGATTCGTTTTCTTCAGCGATTCGATGATCACGCCGCGCGTGTCGAACGGGAGGAGCGTCTGTACGTCGATGACTTCGGCGTCGATGCCGACTTGGGTCAACAGCTCGACGGCTTCCATCACGATGCGCAGCGTCGCGCCGTACGAGACGAGCGTGATGTCGCGGCCTTCGCGAAGGACTTCCGGGACGCCGAGCGGCACGGTGAGCTCGGCGATGTTCGACGGCAGTTTTTCTTTCGTGCGATAGCCGTTGAGCACTTCGATCACGATGCCCGGATCGTCGGATTGCAGCAGCGTGTTGTAGAAGCCCGCGGCCTGCGTCATGTTGCGCGGCACGCAGAGGTACACGCCGCGCGCGAGGCCAAGGATGCCGGCCATCGGCGAGCCGGAGTGCCAGATGCCTTCGAGGCGATGTCCGCGCGTACGAATGATGACGGGACATTTCTGTCCGCCCGCGGAGCGCCAGCGCGTCGTTGCGAGATCGTCGGAGATGATCTGCAGCGCGTACAGGACGTAGTCGAGGTATTGAATCTCCGCGATCGGACGCAGTCCGCGCAACGCTGCGCCCATCGCTTGCCCGAGGATCGTGCATTCGCGGATGCCGGTGTCGGAGACGCGATGGATGCCGTACTTTTCCTGCAGGCCCATGCAGCCCTGATTGACATCGCCGAGCTTGCCGACGTCTTCGCCGAAAATCACGATGCGCGAGTCGCGGAGCAGCGCGTGATCGAAGCAATGGTTGAGGATCTCGAAGCCGTTGAGCACCTGCGCGTCATCGGCGTATTCGGCTGCGTGCTCTTCGACGCGAATCGCCGCCTCGGCAGTCTCGCTGTAGAGATGCGCGTCGTAGCGGCGATCGCCTTCGTTCTGCTTTTCGCGAAGCCATCGTGCTGCGTCTTCATCGCGTTTCGTAACGAGCGCACCGGCGACAGCGCGTACGGCATCGCGACGGAACGGCGCCTGATTGCGTCGCAATTCTTCTTTCGCTTCATTCGCACCGAGTCGATCGAGAATCGCGAGCGCTTCGTGCACTTCGGCATCGATCGGAGCGCGGTACGCACTCCACGCGCGGCGTTGCGCATCGCGCACGGCGCGTGTCTCTTCTGCTTCGAGCGCGTCGAGCTCCTGCGCGGAGGCGATGCCCTGCTCGATCATCCACGCGCGCATCTTGAGATTGCAGTCGAACTCGGATTCGAACTTCATCCGATCCGGCGTCTTGTAGCGCTCGTGACTTCCCGACGTCGAGTGTCCCTGCGGTTGCGTGACCTCGGTGACGTGGATGACCGCGGGCATGTGCTCCATGCGCACGATCGTCGCGGCGGCGAGATACGTTTCGCAAAGCGCTGGGTAATCCCACGCTTTGACCGTGTAGATGTCGTAGCCCTGCTTCTGTCCGCGCTCGCGCTGAAATCCTTTCAGCAGCTCGGACATGTTGCACTTCGTGACCTGAAATTCGTTCGGCACGGAGATGCCGTAGCCGTCGTCCCAGATCGAGACGACCATCGGGATGCCGAGGACGCCGCCGGCGTTCAGCGACTCCCAGAACATTCCTTCGGCGCAGCTCGCGTTGCCGATCGTGCCCCACGCGATCTCGTCGCCGTTGCGCGAGAAGTCGGTGCGATCTTTGAGCTCCGCGATCTCGCGATAGAGCTTCGAGGCCCATCCGAGTCCGACGAGACGCGGCATCTGCGCGCCGGTTGGCGACACATCAGCGGATGAGTTGTAATTGTCGGTCTGCGATTTCCACGTGCCGTCGGGATTGAGCAGGCGCGACGCGAAATGCGCGTTCATCGAGCGTCCGCCGGACCACGGATCGTGCGTGACATCGGCGTCTGCGTAGAGCTGCGCGAAGAATTCATCGAGCGTCGCGATGCCGAGCGCGAACATCAGCGTTTGATCGCGATAGTAGCCGGAGCGCCAATCGCCTTTGCGAAACGCGCGCGCCCACGCGAGCTGCGCGACTTCCTTGCCGTCGCCGAAGATGCCGAACTTCGCCTTGCCGGTCAGCACTTCGCGGCGGCCGAGGAGACTCGCCTGGCGGCTGCGCACGGCGATGCGGTAGTCGTCGATGATGCTCTCGCGCGTGAACTGCGTCCGCGTCTGTTCTGTCTGATCGGGTGTGGCCACAAGGACTCCGTCGAGGATTTTGCTGTGACGGTCGGCGCCCGTGAGCACTGGGTCGCCGCTGAGGGCGAATCGTAGCAGACGGCGTTAAGATCCCGCCATGCTCGTGGATCTCTCCAAGCTCTATCAGGTCGATGACGACGGCTGTCTCTTCATCTCGCCCGTCATCAAGGACTGGACGATCGTGTCGTCGTACGGCGTCGATACGGTCATCGATCTCGAGGGCGGACTCGATGAGTGCATTCCGTCTGCGCCGGGCGGGTGTCTGTACGTTTACTTTCCGATCTACGACGAAGAGCTTCCCGATTTGCAGAAGCTCGAAGCGGTGGTTGCGCTCGGGGCGCATCTCGTCGGGAGCGGGCGTCGCGTGCTTTCGCATTGCGGGATGGGCTTCAATCGCTCCGCCCTCGTCGCCGGCCTGATCCTCAACCGCCTCGGCATGCCGGGCTCCACCGCCGTCGATCGTCTGCGCGAGCGGCGGCCGGGCGCGTTGTTCAACGAGGTGTTTGCCGCGCATCTTCGATCGCTGTGAGCACGCGCAGGATGCCGCGGTTCACGTGCGCGCCGAGGGCGACGAGTCCGAGAACGATCGGCATGTAGATCAGGCCCGCGACGCAGCAAATCAGCATGTGCGTGTGATCGCGCACGTCGGCGAAGTAGATGATGCCGGCGGTGAAGATGCCTTCGAACAGCAGCGCTCCGAAGATCGAGGCCTTGAACCAGCGCTCGGCGACGTCCATCTTCGCGAGCGCGTTCGCGCGCAGTTTTTCGAGGTCGGTCATGATGCGGTTTCCTTTCGTAGTTGCGTCAGGCCGTAGGCGAGACGCGATTTCACGGTGCCGAGGCTGAGGTCGAGGATGTCGGCGACGTCGGCGAGCGGCATCTCTTCGAAGTAATGCAGCGTGATCACGGCGCGGCTCGCCGGGGAGAGGCGCGCGACGCGTTCTTCGAGCCATGGCTCCGGCGTCGATTCGATGAACGCGGTTGCTTCCTCGATCGGCTCGAAGATCACGGCCCGCCGTTTTCGCAACGCGCGGAAGGCGGCGCGCGATGCGATCCGATAGGCCCACGCGCGAAAGAGCGACGGATCGTTGAGCCACGTGATCTTGCGCACGATCGCGATGAGCACGTCCTGTGTCACGTCATCGGCGAGCGCGACGTCGTCGACGAGCCGCGCGATGTAGCGATGCAGCGGCGGCGCGACATCGCGGAGCAACGCGTCGAACGCATCGCGATCGCCCGATTGCGCACGCAGGACCAGACGTACCGCGTCCATGACGTCATGATGCGACGCGAGCGCGCTCGCGCGCGAAGAGAAACAGCGGAAGCGCAAATGAGAGGCCGACGAGCAGCGTCGCGAGTACGTAGAGCCAGCGATGGCGCACGCTTTTCTCGAAGGCGACGAAGGTCCAGAACACCACGCACGAGATGATCAGATCGAACGCGAACATCGAAGACGCCGGATCGCGCAGTGGTGCGAACAGGTCGAATCCCGATCGGAAGAGTTGGGAGAGCGGAAGCAGAAATCCCGGGACGGCGAGGGCAGCGTAGATCGTCTTCATGACTCTGAAGAGTCATGAAGTCGCGGAACGGTTCGAATCAGCGATCCAATTCTTCCACCGCGCGCGCGAGCATCGTTTGCACGCGCTGCTCGTCCGGACTTTCGCAGTAGATGCGGATGATCGGCTCGGTGCCGGATTTGCGGAAGAGGATCCACGAGTCGTCGGCGAAGTTGATTTTCACGCCGTCTTTTTCTTCGCGTGATGCGAACGCGACGCCGAATGCGTCATCGAGCTCGCCGGCGCGCACACGGTCGATCAGGCGCGCGCAGCGATCCATCGGACGATGGAGATCTTTGCGGTCGTAGTGCAGCGTGCCGAATTCTTTTTCCATGCGCGCGATGACGTCGGAGAGTGGACGCTGGTAATGCGCGACCGCTTCCGCGACGAGGAGGCCGGAGAGGATTCCGTCGCGCTCGGGGAGGAAGTGGCCGATGCCGATGCCGCCGCTTTCTTCGCCGCCGATGAGGATGTCGCGGGAGAGCATGAGATCGGCGACGTATTTGAATCCGATCGCGGTCTCGTGCAGTTCGGCGCCGAGTGCGCGCGCAACTTTCTCGATGAGCCGCGTCGTCGAGAACGTCTTCACGATCGCGCCGGAGAGTTGTTTCTCGCGCACGAGATAGAGCGCGAGGAGCGAGATGATCTTGTGTGGCGAGACGAAGGCGCCGTGCTCGTCGAGGATGCCGAGGCGGTCGGCGTCGCCGTCGTTGCAGATCGCGAGGTCGTAGTCGCCGGAGAGCATCACGTTGCGCGACGCGCCGAGGTTTTCGGGAATCGGCTCGGGATTCACGCCGCCGAACGACGGATTGACTTCGCCGCGAATCGCGTCGACGTGCGTTTCGGTGAACGGCTCGCGTTCGTGGCGGATGATGCGGGCCGCGCCCATGTAGTCGAGTCCGAGAACGCGCGACGGAATCGACGACGCGACGCCGTGAATCGGATCGTGGAGGATCGCGAGCTTCGCGGCTTTGAGTTTCGCAACGTCGAGTTGCACGCGCAGCGCGGCGACGTAATCGTCGAGGAGATCTTCTTCGACGATCGATCCGCCGTCGCGCGATGAATGGGATCCGAGGCTCGACACGATCGCCTGATACGTTTCGGGAAGCGCGGAGCCGCCGTACCACGCCTTGAATTTGAGGCCGTTGTATTTCGCGGGGTTGTGACTCGCGGTGACGACGACGCCGCCGAGGACTTTGCGATGGTGTGCGGTGAACGAGATCGTTTGCGATGGCGTCGGTTGATTCGAGAGCAGCACGCGAAAGCCGGCGTTGCGGAGGGTCTCCGCGACGACGACCGCGAATTCGCGCGAGAGAAAGCGGCGATCGAACCCGACGATGAGCGTTTTGCGATCGATGCCCGCTGGCGGCTCGAGCGTGCGCGCAGCGACAGCGATCGCGTCGCTCACGCGGCGCACGTTGTCGAACGTGAAGCCGTCGGCGATCACGGCGCGCCAGCCGTCGGTGCCGAAGACGATGTCGGTCATGCGGCGCGGATTGTAGCGTTTGGCTACTGCCGCGGCTGCTCGATCAGCGTGACGCCTTCCGGTCCTCCGACGATCGTGTAGCGCGAGTTGCCGTGGCGCTCGGGCATCGGCGGCACGATCGGTTCGATCGATACCGGTTCGAGTGCTGCCGGCGCGTTCGTGTTCGCGTGCAGATACTGCTCGCGCGCTGCGGGCGCGACGAGCATCGGGTCAGCTGCCGTTTGATCGGCCACCGGCGGCGCTTCCTCGACGACATCCATCGTTTGTGTGTTCGTGGGCGTCGCTTTTCCGTTGAGCTTGCCGTATTCGCCGGGGTTGTTGTGCCGCAGATCGGAACGAATCGAGATCGTCACGGCGACCACGAGCAGAGCGAGAAAAGCGGACCATGCGTAACGTGTCTTCATCACGAACAGAGTTACTTCAAAGGCGCTGCCATAATCGTCCCATGAAGATCGGAATCATCGGAACGGGCTGGGGCTCGCGCGTGCAGGTACCGGCGTTTCGCGAAGCCGGACTCGACGTTGCGATCAATGCAGGACACGCGAATTGGCGCGATGCGATCGACGCTGATGTCGAGCTCGTGTCGATCGTGACGCCGCCGTCCGAACATCTCGAGATGGCGACGGCCGCGTTCGAAGCGGGTAAGCACATCCTCAGCGAGAAGCCGACGGCGATGAACGCGAGCGAGGCGGAGCAGCTCGTGGCGCTCGCGCGTCGCGATCCGAGTCGGGTGACGATCATCGATCACGAGCTGCGATTCCTTCCCGCATGGCGTGCCGCACGCGAGCGCATTCACGAGCTCGGTGGCGTTCGTTTCGCGGAAGCGCGGTATTCGAGTCCGGGACGCGGCGATCGCACGCGCCCGTGGAATTGGTGGAGTGATGCGGCGCGCGGCGGCGGAATCTGGGGCGCGGTCGGATCGCATTTCGTCGATGCGCTGCGCTACTTCGGGATGGAGATCGATGCGGTGCAGGCGCTGCTGCACACGATCATCGATGAGCGCTCCGGACGTGCGGTGACGGCGGATGATCTCGCGTCGGTGAATTTCCGTCTGCGCGGTGGCGCGATTGGTGCGATGACGTTCAACGCGGTTTCATCGGGGCCTGACGAAGCGAGCACGCTCACGATTCACTGCGAAGACGGCGCGATTCGTCTCGTGAACGAGGAAGCGCTGTTCGCGAAACGCGGCGGAACGTTCGAGCGTTTCGCGGGTGACGAGCTCGCGAGTCGTCCGGGCAATTCGCCAGGCGGAGCGTTCGGCAGCGGCACCGTTCATCTCGCGCACGCGTTGCGCGCGGCGATCGATGAAGGCGATCGCGATGCACTCGCGCCTGCGGCGACGTTCGAAGACGGACTCGCGCAGCAACGCGTGCTCGATGCTGCGCGGCGATCGTCAGCGAACGACGGAAGTTGGGAGAAGGTGTAAGAGATGTGGCACAGACACTCTTGTCTGTGCCGATCTCGCGAAAACGCAC
>DATKFO010000149.1:0-3091 GCA_035544355.1 Thermoanaerobaculia bacterium | reverse complement strand
GAGGAGACGGGGCGCTCATCCGTTCTCTATGTGCGGAGGCGGACTTCGAGGCGCGGTGGTTCAGCGTCGATCGCTCATCCGCCTCCGCGGGTGAGCAGTTGGCAGTGGGCAGTGAGCAGAGGAAGTCTGCACAGCCGGTTTTCTTCTGCCCACCGCCCACATTCGTCCGTTCCATCGATGAAGTCCCCCCCGATGGCGCCCAGCTCATCATGAGTAATGAGCTGTTCGACGCGTTCCCATTCGCGCGCCTCGTGCAGCGGGGCGAGCATCTCCATGAGCTGTGGGTGACGGAGAACGGCGGTGAGCTCGATTGGACGGAGCGCGAGGCGCCGGCGGCGTACGAGGACTACTTCGCGTCGCATGGGATCGAGCTCGATGACGGGCAGTTCGCGGACGTCTCCCTCGAGTGGGAGGCGTTCTACGCCGAAATCTGCGCGCGCTTCGAGCGAAGTCTCATCGTCACGTTCGACTACGGTTTTCCCGCGGCGAAACTCTTTCATCCGCGGATTCGGCGCTTCGGAACAGCTGCTTCGTACTCACAGCATCGCGTCACGCGCGATCTGTTTGCGAATCCCGGCGAGCAGGATTTGACGGCGCACATCAACTTCTCCGATCTGCAGCGCGCCGGTGAGCGCAGCGGATTCTCCACGCTGTTCTTCGATCGCCAGGCGAAGTTCCTTCTCGCCCTCGGCATCACGGAGCACGAGCTCTTCACGCCCGTGCAGGATGTGCAGCTCGATCTCGAGCTGCGCGAGCAGCGCGAAGAGGCGCGGCGGCTCGTTCTTCCCGACGGAATCGGCGAAGACATTCGCGTGCTCGTGCAGTCGAAATCGATGCCGATCGGCGAGTGGTCATTTCAGCGTCCGCTTTTCCGTTGACAGGGGAAGGTCGCCGCTTACAATACGACCCGTCTTTTTCAGCGAGTTAGGACGAATGGCCAATTACTCGGTGCTGCTGGTCGCCGCGCTCATCGTCATCTCGGTACCAGTACTGACGCTCTTCATCATCACGCCTCTCATTCGCGCCTCACGCGCGAACAAGGTGAAGCTCGAGCCTTACGAATGCGGCGTGCCCGCATCTTCGCTCGCGTTCGACCATCGGTTCTCCGTCCGGTACTTCCTGATCGCGGTGCTCTTCATCGTGTTCGACGTCGAGACGGTTTTCCTCTTTCCCTGGGCGATCCGGTTCAAGCAGCTCGGCTGGTTCGGGGCTGTCGAGATGGCAATTTTCCTTGCGATTCTCCTGATCGGTTACTTCTACGCCTGGAAGAGGAAGGTCCTTTCATGGGTCTGATGGAGAATCGCTTCGACTCGAACGTCATCACCACCAAAGTCGACAAAATTTTCAACTGGGCCCGGAAGTCGTCCCTCTGGCCGATGCAGTTCGGGCTCGCGTGCTGTGCCATCGAGATGATGGCGGTCCTCGATCCGCGACACGACATGGCGCGCTTCGGCGCGGAAGTCTTTCGCGCCACGCCGCGCCAGGCCGATCTCATGATCGTGTCGGGCACGGTCACCGAAAAGATGGCGCCGATCGTTCGCCGGCTTTGGGATCAGATGCCCGATCCGAAGTGGGTGATCGCGATGGGATCGTGCGCGACGTGCGGCGGTCCCTACGACACGTATGCCGTCACGCAGGGCGTCGATCGCCTCATCCCCGTCGACGTCTACATCCCCGGATGTCCCCCGCGCCCCGAAGCGCTGATCTGGGGACTGATGGAGCTGCAAAAGAAGATCGAAAAGATGCACGTCCTCCGCAAAGGCGGCGAGGACTACGACTTCGCGCGTTCCGCGGTTCGCGATTCGATTCGTCCCGCGCATGAAGGTCCCGCGCTGCGAGCGGAGCAGGCAGCACAACTTCGTCCTGCGCCGATCAGCGGCGTGAAGCGAACGCCCGAAGCGCCGAAGCCGAAGGCAGCACCCGCGGCGCCGAAGCCTGCGGCAGCGGCGGTTGCGACGACATCTGCGGTTGCTGTTGCGGAGCCCGAGGTTGCTGCTGCTGCGCCGGAAGTTGCGGCGGAGCCGGCGGCTCCTGCTGTTCCGTTCCATCGCGAAGACCTCACGCTCCCCGAGCGGATGGAGATGGCGAAGGAAATGGGCGCCGGGCTGGAATTGAATCTCTTCGCTGCGATGGCGCAGACCGATTGCGGCGCGTGCGGCTGGGATTGCGAAGGCTACGCGAAGGCGATCGCCGACGGCGAGACGAAGGACATCACTCTGTGCGTGCCGGGTGAGACCGAAACGCTCGACATGCTCAAGCTACTGATGGAAGCGGCGGGACGCGAGTACGAAGGATGACCGAAGCTCAAGCGCCACCTCCGAAACCACCCGCACCCGCCGCGCCTCCCGCGCGAACGGCCGATGACATCAAGCGCGATCCGCTCGTTGCGGACGCAGTGTCGCGCGCGGGCGATGCGATTCTCGATGCGAAAGAGTTCGTGAAGGAGATCACGCTCTTCGTCGATCGCGATCGCATCGTCGAAACGGCGCGCGCGTTCAAAGACGACGGCTTCATCTACCTCGTCGATCTGAGCGGCGTCGACTACTCGAAATATCCGGCGCATACGGGATTGCGTTTCAGCGTCGCGTACACGCTCTACTCGTTCCGCAAGAATTCGCGCGTTCGTTTGCGCGTGTGGACCGACGAGAAGGGACCGGTCCCTTCGGTGACGTCGGTTTGGAAAACGGCGAACTGGCACGAGCGCGAGACGTTCGACATGCTCGGCATCCACTTCTCCGGCCATCCGAATCTCGAGCGCATCCTGATGTGGGAAGGCTTCAACGGACATCCGCTGCGCAAAGACTTCCCGATCCGCGGCATCGACACCGGCGCGCGCATCTACCCCGAGGTTTTTCCCGAAGGGGGCGGCCCGAAAGCGGGATCGACCGGCAAGCCGGTCGCGGACGTCAACGTCTACAAGGGCGAATGGAAGCGCTACGGCACCTGGCCGGCCGCGCAGATCGGCGGCGCGCCGAAGCCCGCCGTTGCCGCTGCTCCGAAGCCCGCGCCGAAGCCGGTGGCGGCGGCGCCCGTAGCGGAGACAGAAGAATGAAGGCAGAAGGCAGAAGGCAGAAGGCAGAAGTAAGAAGTT
>DATKFO010000148.1:0-2476 GCA_035544355.1 Thermoanaerobaculia bacterium | reverse complement strand
GAAAGCGAACTACGAAACGGCGTTGCAGGCGGTGCAGTACACGAACACGTCCGACACGCCGTCGACGCTGCAACGCACGCTGACATGGAAGGTCAACGACGGCAGCATCGACAGCAACACGCAGACCACGACGATCAACGTCGTGGCGACGAACGATGCGCCGGTGCTCACCGTGACCGGCTCGCCGACGTTCACCGAGAACGGCGCCGCGGTGAACCCCGCCGCCACGGCGAACATTGTCGACGTCGACGACGCGAACATGGAGTCGGCGACGATCCAGATCACCGGCAACTTCCAGAGCGGCGCGGACGTGCTCGCGTTCGTGAACACGGTGAACATCAGCGGCAGCTTCGTGGGCGACACGCTCACGCTGACCGGCAGCGACACGAAGGCGGCTTACATTGCCGCGTTGCAGTCGATCACGTACACGAACACTTCCGAGAATCCATCCACCTCCCCACGCACGCTCACGTGGACCGTCAACGACGGCACGGATCCGAGCAACGCGCAGACCACGACGATCACCGTCAATGCGACGAACGACGCGCCGGTGCTTTCGGTGACCGGAGCCGTGACGCACAACGAAGGCGGCGGCGCGACGAACGTCGCCACCGCGGCGACGATCACCGACGTCGACGACACGAACATCGAGTCGGCGACGATCCAGATCACCGGCAACTTCGCGTCCGGCCAGGATGTGCTTTCGTTCGTGAACACGGTGAACATCAGCGGCAGCTTCGTGAGCGACACGCTCACGCTGACCGGCAGCGACACGAAGGCGAACTACCAGGCCGCACTGCTTTCGGTGCAGTACACAAACACATCCGACACACCGTCGACGCTGCAACGTACGCTGACGTGGAAGGTCAACGACGGCAGCACCGACAGCAACACGCAGACCACGACGATCAACGTCGTCGCGACGAACGACGCGCCGGTGCTCACCGTGACCGGCTCGCCGACGTTCACCGAGAACGGCGTCGCGGTGAACCCCGCCGCCACGGCGAACATTGTCGACGTCGACGACGCGAACATGGAGTCGGCGACGATCCAGATCACCGGCAACTACGCGGGCGCGCAGGATGTGCTGTCGTTCGTGAACACGGTGAACATCAGCGGCAGCTTCGTGGGCGACACGCTCACGCTGACCGGCAGTGACACGAAGGCGGCCTACATCGCCGCGTTGCAATCGATCACGTACACGAACACTTCTGAGAATCCATCCACCGCCCTGCGGACACTCACGTGGACCGTCAACGACGGCACGGATCCGAGCAACACGCAGACCACGACGATCACCGTCAATGCGGTCAACGACGCGCCGGTCAACACCGTGCCCGCCGGTACTCCGACGATGAATCAGGACACGACGTTCACCTTCAACGGCGGCAACCAGATCTCGGTCGCCGACCTCGACCTGGGCGCGGGAAACATCCAGATCACGCTCACCGGCACGAACGGCACAGTGACGCTGAGCGGAACGACCGGTCTGTCGTTTGTCTTCAGCGACGGCAACGGCACCGGCGCGGGCGACGGTACGGCCGACGCGACGATGACGTTCCGCGGCTCGCTCACCAACGTCAACAACGCGCTCAACGGCCTGCAGTTCACTTCGACGCCGGGCTTCTTCTCCGGCCCGAACGCGACGCTGCAGATCGTCTCGAACGATCTCGGCAACACCGGCACGCCGGGCGCGCAAACCGATAGCGACACGGTCCAGATCTTCGTCCAGCAGGTGAACCAGAATCCGATCAACACCGTGCCGGGCGCGCAAGTCGTCAACGAAGACGCGACGCTCACGTTCTCGAGCGGCAACAGCAATCAGGTCTCGATCGCCGATCCGGATGCGGGCGTGGCGACGGTTCAGGTGCAGCTCACCGTCACCACCGGAACGCTGACGCTCAACGGCGTCGCCGGTCTCTCCTTCGTCTTCAGCGACGGCAACGGCACGGGCGCGGGCGACGGCACGGCCGACGCGACGATGACGTTCCGCGGCACGATTGCGAACATCAACACCGCGCTGAACGGCATGACGTTCACGGGCGGCACGAACGTCAACGGCTCGTCCACGTTCACGATCGTCACGAACGATCTCGGCAATACCGGACCGGGCGGACCGAAGACCGATACCGACAACGTCGCGATCACCATCACCGCGGTCAACGATGCGCCGGTGATCACGCGTCCTGCGACGGCCACGGTGGCCGAGGATGCGGTGTTCACGTTCAACGGCGGGAACGTCGTTTCGATCGCGGACGTCGATGCGGCCGCGGGCTCAGTCACCGTCTCGCTCGGCGTGGCGAACGGCACGCTGTCGCTCAGCGGCATCACCGGCCTCTCGTTCACGGTCGGCGACGGCACGTCGGACGCGGCGATGACGTTCAGCGGCACGCTCGCTGCGATCAACGCCGCGCTCACGACCGCCAGCTATGCGGGCAATCTCAACCTCAACGGCCCGTTCCAGATCACGATGGCA
>DATKFO010000147.1:0-8453 GCA_035544355.1 Thermoanaerobaculia bacterium | reverse complement strand
TAGGACCGGCTCTCAGCCGGTCCGGGCCGGCTGGAGAGCCGGCCCTACGTGTGTTTCAAAAGCGAACGAGTGTCGAGCGCACTTCCCGCACGCCGTCGATGTTGCGCAGCAACTGAATCGCGACGTCTTTCTGCAGCTCGTATTGCACGCTGCCGTTGATGTGCAGGACTCCCTGACGGGAATCGACGTGGAAGCGGCAGCCGTCGAGCGAGCGGTGCACCGTGAGCTCGCGCTCGGCGAGGCGCTCGATGACGAGGTCGTCAGGCGGCTCGAACGTCGTCACGAGGTTCGCGACGCGTTTATAACCGAGGGTTTGTGCGTAGGCGCCCGCGGCTGCGGCGGCGAGCGAGTCTTTCGCGTAACCACGGATCAGCACGACGCCGCCGATCTCGTACACCTGCAGTTTGTCGATGGCCAAGCCGGCCGCTTTGAATTGTTCGGTGATGTCCTTCGCCGTCTGCGTGTCCGCCGCGGCGAGCGTTTGAAGTCCGAAAAACGAGATCGCGATGATCGCGAGTGCTGCTGTTTTGCGTCCCATTTGAGCTTGTCGTCTCCGCTGTTGTGTACAGCAGCGGTCGTGCCAGGAATAGGGTCGCATACTTTTCAATGACTTGCGCGGAGCCGTTGGAAATTTTTGCGTTCGAAGCGAGCGCGGCGCAGGCAGCATTCGGCAATGCCGAGGGGCTACAATCTTTCGGTGCCGCGCGTTCAGGTTCTCCCTTCCGATCTCGTCAATCAGATCGCCGCGGGCGAGGTCATCGAGCGGCCCTCCTCGGTCGTCAAAGAGCTCCTCGAAAACGCGATCGACGCGGGCGCGAAGACGATCGACATCCTGCTCGAGAACGGCGGACGCAAACGCATCGAAGTGCGCGACGACGGCTGCGGCATGTCGGACGACGACGCGGTGCTCGCGCTCGAGCGCCACGCCACCTCGAAGATCCGCCAGTTCGACGATCTCACGCGCGTGCGCACTCTCGGATTCCGCGGCGAAGCGCTGCCGTCGATCGCAAGCGTGTCGCGATTTTTGCTGACGACGTGGGACGGCGAGAGCGCGCACGCGGTGGAGATCGAATGCGATCCGATGACGTCGCGCCGCGAGGTGCGTCCCGCTGCGCGCGATCGCGGCACGACGATCGCGGTGCGCGAGTTGTTCGAGAACGTGCCGGCGCGGCGCAAGTTTCTTCGCAGCGCCGACTCCGAGTTCCGCGCGATCGTGAGCGTCGTGTCGTCGTACGCGCTGCCGTTGCCGTCGCGCGCATTTCGCGTCGAGCACAACGGCCGCGTCGTGCTCGATCTCCCGCCCGCACGCCAGCCGCGCGAGCGCGTGCTGCAGATCATCGGACTCGAAGCGAATGATTTTCTCGTCGAGATCGACGCGCAGATCGGCGACGCACACGCGACCGGCTTCGTCACGCGCGGCCTGCGCTACGGCAGCCGCCGCAATCAGTTCTTCTTCGTGAACGGACGGCTCGTGAAGGATCGCGTGCTCACGCACGCGGCATCGCGCGCATCCGAGCAATTCGATTTCGACGGGCATCCCGCGATCGTGCTGTTCGTCGAAGTGCCGCCGGAGACCGTCGACGTCAACGTGCATCCGGCGAAGACCGAGGTGCGCTTCCGCGATTCGTCGCAAGTGCACGTCGCCGTGGAGCAAGCGATCAAACACGCGCTCGGCGGTGCGGAAGAAGGCAGCGGCTTGATTCGCGACGCGCCGATTCCTACTGCGCCGCTGACGTTCGAACAGCGCGCGGCGCAGCAGTCGGGCATCTTTCCGCCGCAACGTTACGACGCGCCGCCGCGCAACTTCCCCGAGTTCACGCCGCTCTTTCAGCGCTCGCCTGTCGTGCAACCGCCGGTGCAATCGACCGCGCTCGCCGAAGTCGAGGAAGAACCGGTTGCGCCCGCGCTCGGCGATCTGCAGGGACGCGTCATCGGTCAGTATCGATTGAGCTACATCCTGCTCGACGCGCCGGGCGGTCTGCGGCTCGTCGATCAGCACGTCGCGCACGAGCGCGTGCTCTACGACCGGTATTTCGCGCGCATGCTCGAGCACGCGCCGGTGTCGCAGCAGCTCCTCACGCCGGTGATCTGGGAAGCGGGTGCGACGGAATGCGCGGTGCTCGAATCGCATCTCGACGAATTGCGCGCCGTCGGCTTCGACGTCGATCGCTTCTCCGGCCATTCGTTCGCGATCGCCGCGCTGCCGCCGGAGCTCGTGCGCAACGATCTCGATGCGTTCCTGCGCAAGCTGATCGATGCGTCGCTCGAGGAGAAAGGCTCGCACGTCGGACGCGTGCGCGAGCGCATCTGCGCCTCGCTCGCGTGTCAGGCCGCGATCAAAGTGCATCGCCCGCTTTCCGGCGAAGAGATGGCGCGCCTCGTCACGGAACTGCTCGCGTCGTCGAACCCGTACGCATGCCCGCACGGACGTCCGATCATCGTCGACATCCGCCACCTCGACATCGAGAAACACTTCCACCGCAAGTAGAGTTTTGCCGCGCGAGCGTCATTCCGAGGTATTCCTCGGAGCGTGATGCGGATGATTCCGGTGCGCGAGCTCGGACGCCGCGGCGAGCGCCGCGCCGCATGGTTCTATCGACTCCGCGGCTATCGCATCGTCGCGCGCAACCTGCGCTTGCCCGCAGGCGAGATCGATCTCGTCGTCAAGCGCTGGACGACGACCGTGATCGTGGAGGTGAAAACGCGCCAGAGCCTCACCGCCGGCGAAGGGCACGACGCCGTCGACCGCAAAAAGCGTGAACGCCTCATCCGCCTCGGCGAGCAATACGCGGCGAAACATCCCGGCGCGCGCCTGCGCTACGACGTGCTCTCGATCTTCTGGACCGGCACGCGCTTCGTCCTCTCGCACTATCCCGACGCATTTCGTCCGGTCAGCGATCCGCGCGCGCCGTGGCGGTGGAGGGCGTGAGAGGTGGGCAGTTGGCGGTGGGCAGTTGGCAGTGGGCGGTGTCATCCCGTGTCGTCCTGAGCGGGCGGTGGGAGGGTGCGAAGGATCCCCTCCGATGACACGAGACGCGCTCTGTCGGCAGGGGGTCCTTCGCGCCCACCCACCGCCCGCTCAGGACGACACTACGCTCTCCCACTTCGTCTCGCTGACCTTCAGCGCCGGATGCGAAACGAGCAGGTGCCACACCACCGCGCAGAGTCCCTCCGTGTGCGGCGTGATGCGCTCCTGCGACACGACGGGGATCAGCACGCATTCGTCGGCGGACTCCTTCGTGTAGCCGCCGTCCTTCCCGACGATGCCGAAAACCTTCGCGCCGGCGCGCCGCGCTTCGTCGATCGCGCGCACGAGATTCACCGACACGTTCTTCTCGACGTTGCCGCCGCCGACGGAGAACACGAGCAGCGCATCGCCCGCGCGCAGCCGCGAGATCTTCAGCCACTCCGCGAACGAGCTGTCCCACCCGTCGTCATTGATGCGCGCGGTGAGCTCGGACACGTTGTCGGTCGGCGTGTACGCCTCGAAGCGGCAGATCTTGCGGAAGTCGTTCACGGCGTGGCTCGCGTGTCCCGCGGAGCCGCCGACGCCCACGATGAACAGCCGGCCGTCGTTGTCGCGGACGGATCCGAGAGCGACGGCAAGACGATCGACGGCATCCGTGTCGATACGCCGGATCGCTTCGAGGCTCTCGTCGAGAAAACTGCGTGCGAATGACATGCGTGAATCTTACAGTCGTCCATTCATGGCCTCGCGAAGCCCATTCATGGGCACACGAAGCCCATTCATGGGCACGCGAGGCCCATTCATGGGCTCCCGAGGCCCATTCATGAGCCCGAATTGCTATTTCGCGTGAGGATGAACCACGATTGCGGTATGCCTGACGCGGCCCGCGTGGCCCTCGGATCGACGATCGGCGCGCTGCTCGGCGCCCTCTGCGCCCGCGCAATCCGCGGACTCTTCTCCGTTCCGGCCGGCGGAGTCGGGTTCGTGACGGTGAACGCGTATCCGAAAGGGTGGGACTACGCGGTCGTTGCCTTTCTCGTTCTCGGCGCGCTTCTCGGCGGGATCACGCGGACCACGGAACACGGAACGATGAACGGGTCTCGTTCCGTGTTCCGTGTTCCGCGTTCCGCGTTCCTGACCGTCACCGTCTTCCTGCTCATGCTGTTCGTCCACGATCACCCCTACCTGATCATGGAAACCTTCCACGAAGGCGAGCACCTCACACCCGCATTCGTGCTGAAAGACGGCGGCCGTCCCTATCGCGACATCTTTTTCCTCCACGGCTTCGCAACCGACGGCGGCCTCGACGCACTCGTCCTCGGCGATCCGCCATCGCCGCGGCGCGAGCGGCGCATGCAGACGGTTCTCGATGCCGCGACGCTCGCGCTGCTCGTGCCGATCGCGGCCGAGGTTTGTGCGACGACCGCTGGCGTTGCGCTCGCGGTGCTTGCGGCGCTCTCCGCATGTGCCGCGGGATGGTTGCCGGTCTTTCCCTACTATCGCATCGCGCCGGTGCTGCTCGCTGCGCTCGGGCTGCTGCAGTTCGCGCGCACGCGCCGCACGCGCTCGCTCTTCCTCGCATTCGCGGCTTCGACGCTGGGAATCCTGTGGAGTTTCGAGACCGGCATGTACGCACTCGCCGGAACGGTCATCGCGATGCTCGTCCTGCGTCCGCCGTGGAAACGCACCGCGATTCTCGCTGCGATCGCGATCGCATTGCCGCTGCTCGTGCTCGTCGCCGCGCGTGCGGACATCCGCCAATTCTTCGTCGACTCCTTCGTGATCATTCCGCACGCGATCGACGCGATCTGGGCGCTGCCGGCGCCGAGCGCGTTCACGATGGAAGCCGCGCGCTACTACTTCGCGCCGGTGTTCTACGGATTCCTGCTCGCCCTCGGAATCCACGCGTGGCGTCGCGGCGATCGCGCACTCGCGGCGCGCATGATCGTCATCGCCACGCTCGCCGTGTTCCTCTTCCGCACCGCCGCCGGCCGCGTGAGCTGGAGCCACACCCGCTTCGCCCTCCCCCTCCTCGGCATCGCCATCGTCGCCTTCCTGCTCGAGCCGCTCGTCCTCGCGAAACGCCGCGTCGCCGCGATCGTCCTCGCGATTCCGCTCATCTTCCTGCTCGAGATCGGGCCGAATCTCTACCACGGCGCGAAGCTGCTGGCCGGCTGGCGCGCGCGGCAGCGGCACGACGGACTCGTTGCGTATCCGCTTGCGACCGGCAAAGGCATCTACACGACACAGCAGAATCACGACGAGCTCGCGGCGCTCAACGGGATGCTCGAGCCCGGCGAAACGTTCCTCGATTTTTCCGGCGAGCGCGCGTTGTACTACCTGCTCCAGCGACGTCCGCCGCTGCGCTGCCCCGACATCCACATGCTCTCCGCGCCGCCGCTCTTCAACGAAGCGATGGCGCAGCTCGAAGCGCATCCGCCCGCATTCGTCGTGCTCGAAGGCACGAAGCAGCTCAGCGAATTCGACGGCGTTCCGAATCGCGTGCGCGTGCCGGAGCTCGCGGCATGGATCGATGCGCGCTATCCGAATCGCGTGAACGTCGGCCACTTCGTCATCGCCACACGGCGCTAATTCCGAGCGAGCCGAAGGCGAGTCGAGGAATCAACGGAGCCACCGCGTGGTCGAAGCCACACACCTCGTGATGGCTCCGCTGATCCCTCGACTTGCCTTCGGCTCGCTCGGGATAAACTGCCCGGCGCCACCGCGCGGTCGAAGCCACCCACCTCGTGATGGCTCCGTTGATCCCTCGACTTGCCTTCGGCTCGCTCGGGATAAACTGCCTTCCATGCCGACGCACATCGCCAGCCCGTCGATCGTCAAAGCGGCGGGCAACAAACCGAAGATCATCGAGGAGTACATCGGCCGCGTGAACTCGCAGACCGACGCGCTCTCCATCGCACGCATGAAGAGCCCGAGCGGCTGGGTCGAGCCGGGGCAAACGCCGGAGTTCGACGAGTTCACCGTCGTCCTGCGCGGCACGCTGCGCGTGACCTCGCACGACGGCACGATCGACGTGCACGCCGGACAGGCCGTCATCACGCACAAGGGCGAGTGGGTGCAGTACTCGACGCCCGGTGCCGACGGCGCGGAGTACGTCGCCATCTGTCTGCCCGCGTTCTCGATGGACAGCGTGCATCGCGATTCGTAGATGAAGCGCAAGCGCCCGCAGCAGTCGCGCGCGAAAGCGAAAATCAGCGACCTCGCGTTCGCCGCGGTCGTCCTCGCCATCCACATCGCGATCACCCTCACCGTCGCGCTGTACCACGAGCCGTGGCGAGACGAAGCCGATCCGTGGCTGATCATGCGCGACGGCGGCGTGAAGGTGATGCTCGAGCGCACCGGCTACATGGGCACGCCGTCGCTCTGGTACCTGATCATCGCGCCGCTGCCGAAGCTCGGCCTGCCGTACTTCTCGATGACGCTCGTGCATCTCGTCATCGGCTGGGCCGGCGTCTTCGTCTTCCTTCGCTACGCGCCGTTCCCGCGCTGGCTGCGCTTCCTCTTCGCGTTCACGTACTACGCCGCGTACGAATACTCGATCGTCGCGCGGCCGTACGCGCTGCTGATGCTCCTGCTGTTCGCGGTGATGCACAGCTGGCCGCGCCGCCACGAAAACCCGATCGTGACCGCGATCTTCGTCGCGCTGCTCGCGAACGTCACCACGCACGGCCTCTTCATGGCCCTGCTGTTCGGCGTGATCTTTCTCTACGAAACGATCAAACTGCGGCGACTCGCTGATCCGCGCGCGCTCGGCGCCATGGCGATCATGATGGCCGCGGGACTGATCACGACGTGGGAGCTCTGGCCGCCCGCGGACGCGCCGAAGGGACACATCTGGCGCGCGGTCGACCCCGAAAGCGCGGCGTGGGCATTCGGCAACGCGTTTCTCCCCGGCGCCGGACTCTGGCTGCCGTTCGCGCTCGCGGTCGTTGCGCTCGCGGTGATCGCGTATGCGATCGGCCGCCGCTGGGCCGTGCAGTTCTTCCTGTGGGGCTCGCTGATCTCGCTGACGCTGATCTATGCGCTCGTCTGGGTCTCCGGCTATCGCCACAGCGGCCTGATGCTCCTGACCGTCATCGCCGCGCTTTGGATGGCGACCGCGTACGACATCGATCCGGTGTGGCTCAAGCGCGCGACGGCCGTCCTCGCACTCTCGTTTCTCTACTGCATCGTGCTCGCGGTGCGCTACTGGAACCTCGAGATCACGCGTCCCTTCAGCGGCGCGCGCGAGATGGCGGCATTCATCGCCGCCAATCATCTCGATCACTACGAGATCGCGGCGCACCCGCCGCCGCAGCTCGAGCCGATCCTGCCGTATCTCCCGGGCAAGCACTTCTACTATCCCGGCCTGCTCATGGACGCCTCGTACATGCCGTGGGACTCCTACTACAACTCCGCGATCCGCATGCCGTACGGAGTCGCGGCCGGCGAGGCCCGCAACCGCTTCGGAAGAACGTGGCTGCTGCTCGTGAACACGCAGATGAAAAACCCGGAGCAGTACGGCTTCCGCCTGATCTACACGAACCTCGCGGTCCCGTTCGAAAAAGACGATGAGCGGTACTGGCTCTACGCGCCGCTCGACTGGGGCGGAGCCCCGCTGCCGGAGCTGCGATGAAAATCCCACGGGAGAAGCCATGAAAGTCCTCGTCCTCTCGCACGACGACGTCGAAGCGCTCCTCACGATGCCGGAGTGCATCACCGTGATGGAGGATGCACTCGCATCCCTCGCTCGCGGCGAGGTGCACAACCCGCTGCGCCAGGCGATTCGCGCACCCGGCGCGCCGGGACTCCTCGGCCTCATGCCGGCCTGGCGCAGCAGCGGTACGCCGTACTACGGCCTCAAAGAAGTCTGCGTCTTTCCCGAAAATCCGAAGCGAGGCCTCGACACGCACCTCGGCGCCGTCATCCTCCACAGCGGCGACACCGGCGAGCCGCTCGCGATCGTGAATGCCGCGGCCGTGACCGCGATTCGCACGGCCGCCGTGTCCGCTGTCGCGACGAAACTCCTCGCGCGAAAAGACGCATCCATCCTCGCGATTCTCGGCACCGGCGTGCAGGCGAAATCGCATCTGCAAGCGATTCCGCTCGTGCGCGAGATTCGCGAAACACGCCTGTTCAGCCGAAGCGCCGGCAACGTCGCGTCCGCGGAAGAGGCGATTCGCGGCGCGGACATCATCGTGACCGCGACGAGCTCGCGCGAGCCGGTGCTGCAACGCGAGTGGATCCGCGCCGGCGCGCACATCAACGCCGTCGGCTCGAGCATCGCCGCAGCGCGCGAGCTCGACGGCGCGACCGTCGCGGCCGCATCGCTGTTCGTCGATCGGCGCGAGTCGACAATCAACGAGAGCGGCGACTATCTCTTCGCGCTGCGTGAAGGCGCGATCGGCGAAGGCCATATCAAAGCCGAGATCGGCGAGATCCTCATCGGCGCCGCGAGCGGACGAACGTCGGACGACGAGATCAC
>DATKFO010000146.1:0-6390 GCA_035544355.1 Thermoanaerobaculia bacterium | reverse complement strand
ACTCTCCAGGACCGCAGAGTTGAAGATCGGGATCGCCGACGACAGCGAAGCGCAATGCGGCCTCACGGTTGCTATTCTTCGCCATGCACTCCATGGCTCCTCGAAATGCATTACGAACGGTCGTGCCGGTCGGCGGGACCTGCGCCTCGAAACACCTGACAAACTCGCCGACGGCGACTGCATTTACGACAGGCGGCGTGGCTATGATGGTCTTAGCGCCTTTCTCGATCATGACTTCGAGCAGACGGCTTGCTAAGCCTGTCTCACATGCGAGAAGAGCGGCGAAGCCAGGATCCCGAAAACTAATATTGATGTCGGTATCCATTACCTTATTTGTAAAATCCTCGCTCTCCTTGGCGCGAAAACCTTTCGCGTCGAAATGGCTGATCACAATCAGGCCGTCGATCTGCTCGTCGCGCTTGAGAGCATTGAGCGACGAGTCGGACTCGATCCGCACCGGCGGCGGCAGCTTCGACCAAGCGTCGATCGATGCCCTGAGTTTCTGATGTGCGCCCTTCGTGTCTTCGTCAACCGGTGACGGACCGACGAGCCACCATCGGCTGACACACGGCTTCGATCGATCGACGGCTGACAGTCCCGGCACATAGACGAAGACGTGCTCACCGAGAAAACGCGCGAATGCGGGCACCGCTACGCGTGGAAGCTCGTGTGCGGGAGGAGCGTCGGCAGCGGTTGGGTCAGCAGGCGTGACATGTGTTGTGGACGCTGCGTTCATCGGGAACGGTTCTGCTGTCGACGACGAAATGACCGGCTCCGGCAGTGTGACGTACGACAGCGGTAGAAACCTCGGCGCCGACGGCGGTCTACTCGGCGACAGCAGTCGGACAACGAGGGATGCCTTTGACCCTTCCTTGTCTACAGCGGACTCGAGCCAACGCTGGAATGCGATTCGCGCGTTTCTGCATGGTTGTTCGACGACACAACCAACCTTGCCCGGAAAGAGGTGCCCAAGGACTCGGCGACCGACTGCTGCTGTGCTGTAGTCCTGACGAAGCATTCCTTCGGTGTCAGCGATCCACTGATCGACCTGCGTCGGTAGTTTGATGCGCCAAACGTTGTAGGTTCCGTTTGGCCCTTCGGGCTGCCAGAAGATGCCGGTGGTGTAGCCGTCATTCGTGTCCACGAACGTCAGCGCTGCGGCTTGTTCAGTCACATTGACAGCGTCAGCTCGCAGTCGGGACTGAAGCGGCGTCGCGACATCGCACGACACGCCGATACACACTGGCAACACGAGCTCTTCGAGCACGGCATCCTGCAGCATCACGAGGAACGTGATCGCAGCGCCCCCTTGCTGTGCGCCCTCGCGCACATGAATCTCGATAGGTTGGCCGTTTCCCCGCAAGCCTCGCGTGTCCTTCTCGACCGCACGGACTTCGTCAAGATTGGCGAAGTTCCGGCGCAGGAGCGACGCAGAAATCGTCGTATCACCGCGCGGCATACTGATGCGGTCAAACGTTGATTGGTCTGGAAGCGCGAGGACCGATGCCCGCACAACCTTTTCAGTCTCCGACGCGCGCAGGAGCCGTTCGACACAAAGATCGCTTGCTTCATAAAAACGGCTCCGGCCGTCGTTCAGCTTGGACAGCTTTAGGTAGATGTCATATGTGACGTCCGGCTCAAGAAACTCGACTGGGTTGTCACTTCTAGCCTCGGTGATCCAGAACTTCCAGATCGGTTTCTGTGCGCGTTCTTCCTGCGCGAGCGCTCTCGTATCAGAAATCTCCCGCGGGACTACGGCGAGATCCGCGTCGGCGAACGTGTTGCTCGGTTCGACTGTCGCAGAAGCAGGTGCGGTGGGATCGGGGGGAATCGTGACAGCCGGCCGCACAGGTTCGTCCCCCTTAACGCTCAGCGCAGCCCACAACAGCAGCGACAACGCCACTCTCGCAGTGCCCTGTCCACGCATGGCTCTCTCCGGTCCCGGCCTTTATTCGGTGTGGTTCTGAAGTAGGAGTGACGAAATCGGCCGTTTCCCTACCTCCACATCCGAGGTCAGCGCATCGGCCGTCTCCTGCCGCAATTCCTCGGGCGTTCGCCCGAGGGCCTGCCGGACGTTCGCCGACTCCGAGATGCTGTTGATTGAGGCAGCGGGAATCGCAAATGCGATCGCTGCGGAGCGTTATCTCCGCAGCAACTTCGCAGGCCGCTGCGTTCGCGTGGTGTTCGAACCGCAGGAAACCGATCTCGCCGCGGCGATCGCGAATACTGAACAACTCGAAGCAATGTTCACGAACGACACGACGCCTCGCCTGCTCGACGGCACCGGCGCGACGTCGGGGCCACTCTTGCGCCTTGCGCTCCAGTGTGGATATGACTCGCGCATCGGCTTCGAAGACACGGAGCTGCTCGAAGACGGCACACGGGCGACGAACGCGATCTCGTACGGGCGACGTTGCAGATCGAAGGCGGCGGGCTATTAGCTGCCGTCCACAGCTCACTACCGCTGGATGCACCCCGGCGAGCTAGCCGACCGACGAGCAACGTAGCGCCGGCTCGCCGACAATTGAGCCTCTGATATCCGCTGGGTCTTCTCGGTTGCCGATGTGCGGCGACCCTGCGACGATTGCTCAGTTCTCTTTGTCCAAATGACGATCACCGACCGAACACGAAAACTCCTCTGGGCAAACAGCGGTGGTCACTGTGCGGCGTGCTACCGGAGTCTCATCACCGAGGAGACAGAACTCGACGATCCAAGCGTCGTCGGCGACGAATGCCACATCATCTCCGGGCAGGCAAACGGACCACGATATGACCCCGCCTACCCGCCGAATCTCATCGACGCATACGACAACCTGATCCTCCTCTGCCGCGTCGATCACAAGCGCGTCGATGATCAGGAGCACACGTTCGATGTCGAGGCGCTACGACGAATGAAGGCGAAACATGAGCGCCGCGTAGCGTGGGCACTCAACCACGCGGACGAACTTCCCTACGACGACGTCGATCCCGCAGCATGCGTGGCGCGGTACGTCGCAGCGTTAGCGGAATTCCACCGATCGGACCTAGCGGATCTGGCCGCAACACCTGTTGCGGTGGACGGCGAGTCAAGCACGAGCGCGCGAATACTTGATGAGCCGCCGGTGGGCCGGACCGTTCTCACCGGGATTTCAGGAAGCGGGAAAACTCACCTCATGCGGCATGTCGCCTTACGAGCCGTCGCAACCGGTGGCGTGCCGATATTCGCTCGGGCATCCGCGTTCGACGGTGATTTTGAGCGTCTTCTGGACCGCGCAGTGGCACCGTTCGACAATGCAAGCTTTACGATGCTCCGTTCGGTCTGCGCGGCGACTGGTGCGTCGCTGTCGCTGTTCATCGATGCGGTTAACGAGTGTCCGCCAGCGTTGCGCGACCGCTTGCGAGAAGCGGTGATGACCTACTCCACGCGCTCCGCATTCGTGTCGGTGTGGCTGTCGAGCACGACCGATCCGCATCTCCCCGCATTCGAGCACCGCATCGTATTCGCTGCTCTAAAGCCGGAGGATCGCCAGCGTGTGTTTGCTGCACACGCGCCATCTGTGACGGTTGATAGCGCCGGGCTCGCGACTTTCGAGACACCGTTCGCACTCGCGATCGCCGCGGAGACTGTCCGTGATGCGACGCATGCTCTCTCAGCGTTCGCACTGCTGGACCGATTCACGGAAGCTCGACTCGCGATTGCGGAGCGGCCCATCCGAGCGCGAGCGCTCCTTCAACGCATTGCCCAAGAGATGGGTCGGACATTCCGCGCGTCGGTTTCGCGTCGGAGGCTCCGTCGTCTGGCCGAGGAGATGGCGTGGCCGGATGCAATCGGCGATCTCGACCCTCTCCTTCGCTCCGGCCTCCTGCGCGCTGACGGCTCTGATCTGTCCTTCATACACGAGCAGGTACAGCTCTTTTACGAAGCCAATGACCTCATGGACGCAGGCGCCGATCTCAGTTCTGCGTTAGCTGCACCTGATGCGCGTCGGCTCGCACCATTCGTACTCGCAGGAGTCGAGGACATCGAGATTTTGAGGGCCTGCGCGATGCGGCTTGCTGACCCCACATTACTCGCGGACATGCTTCGTGGCAGCTTCGGTGACCGCGCAAAATCCATAGCCGCCATCGACGCGGATGCGCTGCTTGAGCGATCACAACATGCGATGCGGGCGTGCACGCCGCGTATCGAACACGTCGCTCAGGAACCTGCCTCAGAGCCCGCAATGGTTGTGTTCGAAGGTCTCGCTCCGCTCACATCATACGAGGCGGCGCTCTGTGCAGCGATCGGCGCCGGAGCACGACACGGAAGATTGCTGGAGCAGATTGTTTCGTTGCTTCGGACGACAGAAGCCATGGTATACGCGATTACGCACCCTCGGAATCGCGCATGGGTATTCGCTCATCTCTTCGTGCGCCGCCCAGTCACGTCATGTGCCGGAGCGTCGATCGTACGCGCGGCGACAGACGGATGGTTTGAAACTACGCCTGCTGTTTTGAGACTGATCCCGTTGATCGAGCCTCTGTCGCAAGCCCCAGACAGCGCACTCCACCTGGCGTGCGAGCTCCTGCGACGCTCAGATGTAACGTGCTCCGAAGCACTCCGCATCTTCCGCGAGGCGTGGTCCCGCCATGTGTACCATCTGTCACTTGCAGCACTGACGCTCCTGGAGTCGCGGCGCTCTATTGCGACAGACGACGAAGTAGCAGCCGTACGCGCAGCCATCGAGAAATGCCCGGGCAACAACATTTTCCTGAATACCGCTGTTACCGACGTTATGGTCGCGTATGAGATGTTTGAGAGCCCGGTCTCGGACACCACTGCCGCAGAGGAGTTCGCTGAGGTTCTTTCCGCGCCTGAAAATGAGGAGACGTACGCACGTGCGTACGGCCTGGTCGGCGGGATCTTCGAAGACATTTATCAGGGCGTGTATTATGCGGCCTTTGAGAATCTCAGTCCTGATGATCGAGTCAGCATCCTGATTCGCTCCGCGCTTGGCGCCGGACCTGATGGCTTTCACCTCGACTGGATTCTTTGCGAACTCGGGAAGCAGCTGGAGGCGCGGATGCTGCCGGTATTCCTTCGGTGGGCAACTGTTGATCCGGCTGGTTCAGTGTACCCGCAGGGCGCAGTGCTCGCGTTCTTCTTCAGCGTCGGTGCTTGTGCTGCTTTAGGGCACCCATTTATCGCATTCGAAGAACGATCTCCAGCCCATCGGGTGTGGCGAACACTCGCGCAGATCGTGTACGCGACGAATGGCGGAACGCCGCGAGCACCCATTCCGGCACTTTGGGCGGAAGTTTTTGGCTCCAGCGATTCAGCCCTCGAAGCACTCGAATGCCTTGACCGCGAGATTCGTTTCCCTGCACGGCGAGTCTCGATCGTGTTGGATCTCTTCACCTTGTACCCAAGCGAACTTAAAAAACTGCTAGAGACCTCCGTCTCACGCGACTTTGCGACTGTCTCCATCCATCCTCACGGCAGCCCTTTTTTCGACCGCACTAGAACGGTCGGCTTCGTCCTCGGCAAACTCGCGACATTAGGAGATGAGCACACGGTGTCGCTCCTCGAGCCGTACGTCAGAGACCCCACCATTGGCGTTGAAGTCGTAAACACCATTCGCGCGATCCGACGGAAGTAGCAGAAACGATCGACAACGGACGTTCGTGGCGCGTGGCGGCGCACCAGTTTCTCATTCGCCAGGAAACGACGGACTCCCGCAGGGGTCACGCGTGCATTCGTAGCATCGTCGAGCCGGAGAGCCTTCCTTCCCTCCTGCCCCGCCGATCGGATCTCCATCGTTACGGATGCGCGTACAATTGGCCCCGGTTTCCATTCCATGAACATCCCCTTTGGCACGCGGCTGGGCCCGTACGAAGTCATCGCTTTGCTCGGCAGTGGCGGGATGGCCGAGGTTTACCGCGCGCGCGATGTGCGCCTCGAGCGCGAGGTCGCGATCAAGATCCTTCCCCAGGAGTTCTCCTCCGATGGCGACGTGCTGGCGCGGTTCACGCGGGAGGCTCGCACCGCGTCGGCGCTGAGTCATCCGCACCTCGTCACGATCTACGACATCGGGGAAGCCGAGATCGGCGCGCGCAAGCTGCATTACATGGCCATGGAGCTGATCCGCGGAGAGACCTTCCGCCATCACCTGCTGCATGCCTCGCGCGACGTCCTGCTGCGCCACCTCGCGAGCATCGCCGACGGCCTCGCCAAAGCGCATGACGCGGGCGTGGTGCATCGCGATCTGAAGCCGGAGAACATCATGGTGACGGATGACGACTTCGCGAAGGTCGTCGATTTCGGGCTCGCCAAGCGCACGCCGGGCTTCCTCAGCACGATTGGCATTCAGGATCAGACGGCGGAAGGTTTCTGCGTCGGCACGCCCGGCTACATGGCGCCCGAGCAGGTGC
>DATKFO010000145.1:0-3304 GCA_035544355.1 Thermoanaerobaculia bacterium | reverse complement strand
ACGTCGGCCGCAACGCCGGTCGTATCGACGGCGTTGACGTCCATGTGCGAGACGATCCAGGGAACGAGCTCGCTCTTGAGTCCGGAGATGAGATTGATCACACCGGCGGGGACGTCGGAGTTTTCGAAGACTTCCGCGAGCGTGATTGCAGGCAGCGGCTTTGATTCCGACGTGATCGCGACGACGGTATTGCCGCCGACAATGACTGGCGCGACGCGGCTTACGAGTCCGAGGAGTGCGGGCTCTTCGGGTGCGACGACTCCGACGACGCCTGTTGGCTCGGGGACAGTGAAGTTGTAATACGGACCGGCGACTGGATTCACAGAGCCGAACACTTGCGGATACTTGTCGCTCCAGCCGGCGTAATAAACCCAGCGATCGATCACGCGCTCGATTTCTTTCTTTGCATCGGACGCGGACGATCCCTGCCGCTTCAATTCGTCGACGAGTTCTCCCGCGCGCGACTCACACACTTCGGCGATGCGATAGAGAATCTGTCCGCGGTTGTACGCGGTCTTGCCGCTCCATCCCGCCTGCGCTTTGCGCGCGGCGACGACCGCGTTGCGCAGATCTTTCCTCGAGCCACGACACGCGTTCGCGAGCAACTCGCCTCCTTTCGCGCGGATCGGATAGAAGCGCCCCGACTCCGTGCGAGGAAACTCGCCGTTGATGTAGAGCTTGTAGGTCTTTCTTACGTTTAGTCTGGCCATTACGACAAACTCACATACGGCGCGAGTCCGTGCAATCCACCCTCGCGGCCGAATCCCGATTCCTTGAAGCCGCCGAACGGCGAGCTCGGATCGAATTTGTTGTAGGTGTTCGCCCAGATCACGCCGGCGCGGAGTTTCTGCGCCATTTTCAGAATGCGCGATCCCTTTTCTGTCCACACGCCGGCCGATAATCCGTACGGCGTGTTGTTCGCTTTCTCGAGCGCTTCTTCCGGCGTGCGGAACGTGAGCACCGAGAGCACGGGTCCGAAGATTTCTTCCTGGGCGATGCGTGCGGATTGCGCGACGCCGGTGAAGAACGTCGGCGCGAACCAGAATCCGCGCGCGGGCAATTTGCACGGCGCCTGCACCATCTGCGCGCCTTCTTCGACGCCGCTCTCAACGAGCTCGCGAATCTTTTCGAGCTGCGCGCGCGAGTTGATCGCGCCGACGTCGGTGTTCTTGTCGAGCGGATTGCCCACACGCAGCGTGCCGATGCGATCTCTGAGCTTACGAACGATCGGCTCGAGGATCGACTCCTGCACGAAGAGGCGCGAGCCCGCGCAGCAGACGTGCCCCTGATTGAAGTAGATGCCGTTGATGATGCCTTCGACGGCCTGATCGAGCGGCGCGTCTTCGAAGATGATGTTCGGCGCTTTGCCGCCCAGCTCCAGCGTGAGCCGCTTCTTCGTGCCCGCGATCGAGCGCTGAATACGCTTGCCGACGTCGGTCGAGCCGGTGAACGCGATCTTGTCGACGTCGGGATGCGCAACGAGCGCAGCGCCGGTCGCGCCCGCGCCGGTGACGATGTTCACGACGCCCGGCGGCAGTTCCGCTTCCTGGATGATCTCCGCGAGCAACATCGACGTGAGCGGCGTCGTCTCGGCCGGTTTGAGCACGAGCGTGTTGCCTGCCGCCAACGCCGGAGCGAGCTTCCACGCCGCCATCAGCAGCGGGAAGTTCCACGGAATGATCTGCCCCGCGACGCCGATCGGACTGGCGTGGCGATTCGGAAACGCGTACTCGAGCTTGTCCGCCCATCCGGCGTAGTAAAAGAAATGCGCGGCGGCGAGCGGGATGTCCACGTCGCGCGATTCTTTGATCGGCTTGCCGCCGTTCATCGTCTCGACGATGGCGAGCGCGCGCGCTTTTTCCTGGATCAATCGCGCGATGCGGAAGATGTACTTCGCGCGCTCGCTCGGCGCGAGCTTCTTCCACACCTTCTCGTAAGCGCGACGCGCCTCCCGCACCGCACGATCCACATCCTCAGCATCGGCTTCCGCGATCTCGGCGAGCGTCTCTTCATTCGCGGGATTGATCGTCTCGAACCAGCGCTTCGAATGCGGCTCGACGAACTTCCCGCCGATGAAGAGGTTGTAGCGCGGCGCGATCTTGACGTGATCCGTCGATTCGATCGACGGCGCGTACTCCCAGAGAACGGCGCTGCTCGCGGGTCCGGGGGTGAGGCGCTCTCTTGTTTCGATGTTCGTTGTCGTCATGGTCGTCAATCGATCGTGAAGTAGTCGCCGGACTGATACGCCCCCGTCTGCTCTTTCTTGAGCTGCATGAGGATGTCGTTGAGCAGTGAGGAGGCGCCGAGGCGGAAGAGATCGGGGGTCATCCAGTCGGGGCCGAGCGTTTCGTAGAGCACGACGAGATACGCGAGCGCGAGCTTCGCGTTCGCGATGCCGCCGGCCGGCTTCATGCCGACCTTCACGCCCGTCGCGTGATGAAAATCGCGGATTGCTTCGAGCATTACGAGCGTGACCGGGAGCGTCGCGTTCACGCCGACTTTGCCGGTCGAAGTCTTGATGAAATCCGCGCCGGCATACATTGCGATCAGTGACGCGGTGCGCACCTGATCGTAGTTCGCGAGCTCGCCCGTTTCGAGAATCACTTTGAGGTGCGCGGGGCCGCACGCCTCTTTCACTTCAGCAACCTCGTCGAACACTTTCTGATAGTTGCCGGAGAGGAACGCGCCGCGATCGATGACCATGTCGATCTCGTCGGCGCCGACGGCAACGGTCCTGCGCGTCTCTTCGATCTTGATCTCGGGGAAGGTCTGTCCGCTCGGAAATCCGGTCGCGACCGCGGCGACTTTCACACCGCTGCCGGCGAGCGCCTGTTTCACGAACGGGATCATCGTCGGATAGACGCAGACGGCGCCGACGTGCGGGATCGAATGATCGAGCGGATCGGGACGGATCGCCTTCTGGCAGAGCGCCCACACTTTGCCGCGCGTGTCTTTGCCTTCGAGCGTGGTGAGGTCGATCATCGAGATCGCGAGCTTCAGACCCCACACTTTCGAGTCTTTCTTCAGCGAGCGTTTCGCGAGAGACGCCGCGCGCTCTTCGAGAGCGACGGCGTCGACGCCGTGCGTCATCTCGAGTGCGTCAGCGAGACTGCGCCGAAACGTCGCCGGCGTGAACCCGCCGGGCGCGTGATGAATGACGGTTTCGGTCATGGGAGGGAGAGGTTAGCACCATGTGGAGTGCGGCGGCCATGCCGCCGCTTTGGGTCACGTGTTACGGGTTGCGAGGTTGCGTGGTCACGGAGTTGCGCGGTGAACCCGATGGGTACGGCGCGATCGTGGAGCG
>DATKFO010000144.1:0-6669 GCA_035544355.1 Thermoanaerobaculia bacterium | reverse complement strand
CGGCGACGAGGCGCAGCAAATCGGGCACGGTTCGCGCGCCGGACTCCTGGATCTGTTTCGCGGTGACCACGGTGACGGCGCTCGGCGCTTTCGAGATCGGAATCTCGGTCTTCGTCGCCGCTTCGACTTTCAGCTGCTCTTCGCCGAAGAGCGTGACTTCGCCGATCTGTTTCGTCGCCTGCGCGAACACAGGCAACGGAACGATGAGCATCACGAGCAGAAGCGTGGCAATGGGCGCGCGAGCGTTCAAGCGTTCACCTCGAATCCGAAATCGGGAAGCGGGGTGAAGTGTAACGCTGATGAAGTGTCATCCTGAAGCCGCGTAGACGGCGAAGGATCCCCTGCCGACGGAGCGAGTCACGTTCTTTGCAGGGGGATCCTTCGCACCCGCCGCACCGCCCGCTCAGGATGACACTTAAGGCGCGACCGCGATGCCGCTCCGAATCGCGCGCTCGATGAGCCGTTTGAGCCGCGCCTCGGCCGCCTGCTCGCGAGCATCCTGCTCCGCATCGAGCCGCTCCTCCTCGGCCTCGAGCACTCGCAGCTGGTGCTCCACTTCGCGAAGCTCACGCTCGAGCGCGGGCGATTGCCGATCCTCCCGATCCTCCCGCTCCTCGATCTGCTCTTCGAGCTCGTTCTCGCGGCGCTCGAGTTTTTGCATGCGCCGCGTGAGCGCTTCCTGCTGCGGGCCGGTCGTTTCCATCGGCGTGAGCAGGTCGCGCGTTTCGGCGAGCGTGGCCGCGTCGCGAATGACGTACTCGCGTCCGCCGATGCGCGTCCAGAGGAACTCGTGGCCGAACCGCTTCGACATTTTCTCGAGCGACGAAAGCCGCACGCTGCTCGCGTGCATGACGTTGCCGCGCGCATAGACGTACGACCAGTTCTCCGCGAATGCGGCGGTGCTGATGAGAAGAAGAAGTGCGGCGATCCAGCGGAGTCTCATCGCTGTTTCTCCGCCAGTCCGCTTCGCAGTGCGCGTTGGAAGATCGCCATCATCTTTTCGTCGCCTTCGCGCGATGCGCGCTCGCGCCTCTCGATCGCGCGTTGCTGCTCCGCCTCGGCCACGCGCAGCTCGCGCTGGACATCGTCGCGGTTACGCTCGAGCTTCGCGCGCGTTGCGGCGTCGTCTTCGATTGCGAGCATGTCGTCGATCGACCTCGCCCGCTGCCGCAACGCCTTCGCGCGCGACTTCACGCTTTGCTTCTGACTCGCGAGAGCGCGCACCGGCGCGTACGCGTCTTCGATCGCCGCGAGCGTCGCCGCATCGCGCACGACGTAGTCAGCGCCCTGGTAGCGAATCCAGAAGAAGTCCTGATTCGAGTCGAACAGTTTCGCAACGACGGGCTCGTCTTCGAGCAGATTCGACGTCGTCATGCGCGAGATATTGCCGTGCTTGAGCACGTAGGCATCGGCAGCAAATTGCAGGGCGAACAGCGAGACGAACGCGAGCGCGAGGCGCATGGTGAGTCCTCCTTTCGCGTTTGACGATGGGAAGGGACGGCGGTTGGCTACTCCACCATCGCGAGAAACTCGTCCTCCGTCAGCACGGGGACGCCGATCGATTGCGCTTTCTCGAGCTTCGAGCCTGCGGCTTCGCCGGCGATGACGTACGACGTCTTCGATGACACCGAGCTCGACGCTTTGCCGCCTTCGCGCTCGATGAGTTTGTGGATCTCGTCGCGGGAAAAGCGAGTGAGCGTGCCGGTCACGACGACGGTCTTTCCCGCGAGGCGATCACCGGTCTTCGTCGCGATGTGGTGCGGGGCGACGCCGAGGCGTTTCATTTTCTCGACGCGCTCGCGATTGGCGGGGACGCTGAAGTAGAACGTGATCGACTCCGCGACCTTCGGGCCGATTTCGTGGATCTCGACGAGCTCCTCAGATTTCGCGTCCATCAGGGCGTCGATGGAGCCGAAGTGATCGGCGAGGATTTTCGCGGCGCGCTCGCCGATCATGCGGATGCCGAGGGCGAAGATGAAACGCGAGAGCTCGTTCGTTTTCGACTTCTCGATGTTCTCGATCAGCTTCTTCGCCGACTTTTCCCCTTTGCGATCGAGCTCTGCGACCGCCTCGGCGGTGATCTCGTAGATCGACGCGTAATCGGTGATCAGTCCCGCCGCGAGCAGCGCGGTCACGGTCTGGTCGCCGAGGCCTTCGATGTCCATCGCTTTACGCGAGGCGAAGTGCGTGATCGATTGCAGCACGATCGCGGGACAGCCTTGATTGATACAGCGGATCGCGACCTCGCCTTCGAATTTGTGGATCGGTTCGCGGCAGACCGGGCACTTCGTCGGCGGCTTGATCTTTCTCGTGCCGCGGACGCGTTTGTCCGTGAGCACCTCGACGACTTTCGGGATGATGTCGCCGCCTTTTTCGACGACGATCGTGTCGCCGATGCGCACGTCTTTGCGCGCGAGCTCGTCGAAATTGTGCAGCGATGCGTTGACGACCTTCGTGCCGCCGATGCGCACGGGATCGAATTCCGCGACTGGCGTGACGGTGCCGGTGCGTCCCACGTACGTGTTGATCGCGCGAACAATCGTCTGCGCGGCCTCGGGCGGATATTTGAACGCGACGACCCAGCGCGGAAACTTCGACGTCGCGCCAAGCTCGAGCTGATCGTCACGGCGATTCACTTTCACGACGATGCCGTCGATCTCGAATTCGAGCGCGTGCCGCTTCTCGTGCCACTCGGCGATGAACGCTTCGACGTCGTCGAGCGTCGCGCAGAGTTTTCGCTGCGGATTCAGCGGGAATCCCGCGCTTTGGAGAACGGCATACGCGTCCCACTGCGACGCAACGCGCACGTCGTCCGTCGCGACGAGGTGATACATGTACGCGCTGAGCTTCCGCTGCGCGACAAGCTTCGGATCTTTCTGGCGCAGCGCGCCCGCCGCGGCGTTGCGCGGATTCGCGAGCGGCTCGGCGCCCGATTCCTCGAGCTGCTCGTTGTGCTTCGCGAAATCGGATTTCGCGATGAAGATCTCGCCGCGCACTTCGAGGCGTTTGAATTTCGCCGGGATCGTGAGCGGCAGCGCGCGCACGGTGCGCACGTTCGGCGTGACGTCGTCGCCGCGCACGCCGTCGCCGCGCGTCGCACCTTCGATGAGTCGCCCGTCTTCGTAGCGCAATGAAATCGACACGCCGTCGATCTTCAGCTCCGCTTCGTATTCGACTGCTTCCTTGCCGAGGCCGCGGCGGACTCGCTCGTCCCACTCGCGGAGCTCTTCGATCGAATACGCGTTCTCGATCGACAGCATCGGCGGATCGTGGATGACGGTGCGGAACTCATCGATCGGCGCGCCGCCGACGCGCTGCGAAGGCGAGTTCGCATCGAAGAATTCGGGATGCTGCGACTCCAGCTCCTGCAGGCGGCGCAGCAGCTGATCGAAGTCGTAGTCGCTGATCTCCGGCGCGGCGTCGAGATAGTAGAGTCTGTTGTGACGCTCGAGCTCGGCACGGAGCGTTGTGATCTCTTTCTGAGGGTTCATCGCGCGCGATTTTACGTACACTCCGCGTCGCGTGACTCGCCGCTCGCAGCCCTCGCTCCCTTCCCTGCTCGATTTCCGTGCGCGAACCAGCCGTGATGCGCTGGCGTTCGCAGACGGAACCGAAACGCTGACGTTTGGTCAACTGCTTGACGATTCGAACGCCATCGCTGCGTCGCTGACAGCACACGGCGTCGCACCCGGCGATCGCGTCGCGCTGGTTTTGCCGAGCGGACTCGATTTCGTGCGCGCGTTCTTCGCGCTGCAGCGTATCGGCGCGATTCCGTGCGCGTTCGATCCCGCGATTCCGCCAGCGACGACGGAGCGCCGCGTCGCACGCATTCGTCCGCGACTCACGCTGACGAACGTGCCGGCGCGCGGAACCGCGTCGCTGCCGCCGATTCCGTCGGATGAGCACGCGATCGCGTTTCTGCAAGCGACGTCGGGCACGTCCGGCGAGCCGCGCAGCGCGATCGTGCTGCAGCGCAATGTGATGGCGTCGCTCGCGTCCGCGCACGAGCTGCTCGATCCGATCGCCAGCGACGTGCTCGTCGGCTGGGTCCCGCCCTGGCACGACCTCGGACTCCTCCGCTTCATTCTCGGACCCATCTACTTCGGCATCGCGTGTCATCTCGTGCCGCCCGCGATCCGCACGATTCCGCAATGGCTCGCAACGATCGCGTCGGCGCGCGGCACGATCACCGGCGCGCCCGATTTCGCGTACCGCCTCGCGACGCGTCGATCCGCACGGCGTCGATCTTTCGTCGCTGCGCTTTGCGACGAACGGAGGCGAAGCCGTTCGCTCCAGCACGATCGAGGCGTTCGAGTCGCGCTTCGGAATCCGCAACGTGATCCGCCCCGGCTACGGCCTCGCCGAAGCAACCCTCGGCGTGACGAGCGTGCGCGCGGGCGAGAACATCCGGCTCGATGCACGCGGCAACGTTGCATGCGGGCGTCCGTTCGATGACATCGAAGTTCGCATCGACGGCGGCGAGATTCTCGTTCGCAGCGCAGGCGTGTTCGCGGGCTACTTCGATGCGAACGATGCGACGCGCGAGACGTTGCGCGACGGCTGGCTGCACACCGGCGACATCGGCAAGCTCGATGCGGACGGCAATCTCTACGTGCTCGCGCGCAAACGCGCGATGCTCAAGCGCGGCGGCGTGCCGCTCGCGCCGCGTGAGCTCGAAGAGGCGGCGCTCACCGTTCCGGGCGTGCGCATCGCTGCGGCGGTTGCACTTCCGCCGGCGGCCGATCGCGTGACGGAGGAAATCGTCATCACGGTGGAGTCCAATGATGCCGATCACCATGCGATGCAACGCGCGGTGGCACACGCGGTCGAATCCGCAATCGGCTTCACGCCCGATCGCGTGCTGGTGCTCGCGCGCCGCGCGATTCCGCGCACGCACAACGGGAAAATTCGTCACGACGTGCTGCGATCCATGCTCGCCGGATTCAGCAGCGTGCGCAGCAACCCGAGCGAGATTTGCGAAGGATTCGCGAGCAGAAACGCTTCGAGCCACGCGGCGGCCGAAGACGCGAGCGCTTCCTCCGAATCGCTCGTCGGCAGCGGCTCGCTCGCCGCGAACGAGACGCCGTAGCGCGTCCACGTCGCAACGATCGGAACGATCGGCACGCGCGTGAGCCGCGCCAGCGCGAACGCGCCGCGCGCGAGCGGGAGCGGTCGCCCGAGGCAGCGCGTTTCGATATCGCCCGCGATGTCGGGCGCGACGACGACGTAGCCGCCGCTGCGGAGAACGTGCAACGCACGATGAAACGTCGCTGCCCGCTGCTCCGTCGTGCCCTCAACGGTCGCGATCTCGAGCGGAGGACGCGGCTCGAAAAACAAGCCGGTTCGGAACGCGAGCACCGGCTTTCCGAGTCTTTCGAGCGCAGGCCCGATCGTGTGGATCGCGCCGACATGAAACGCAGCAAGGATCGCCGGCGCCTGCACTTCAAGTGCACTGGAAACGAGCGCGCGCAACGCCGCACTTCGCACTTCGCGCGGCGCACGTACGAGCACGCGGTGGCGCGCTTCGGTCGCTGCGATCTCGCGCGCTATTTCCTTCACATCGCCTCGTGGAAACAACGCGCGAGCTTCATCAACGCTCGGCCATCGCCGCGAGATCGATCGCCGCATCGCGCCGAGGCTTGCCGCTGCATTGAGCGTGCGAGGCGAGATCGCTCGCGAGAGAACCCACTCTGCGAGATCGAATGCAATCACGACGACGCGACCAGCGCGCGAACGTGATCCGCGAGGCGCCCGAACGTCAGCGGCTCCCCCGCGACGAAATCGGCAGCGATGCGGATGCTGAAGCGGTCCTCGACCGCAAGCAGCACCTCCGCAATCGCGATCGAATCGAGTCCGAGCTTCGTGAGGGACGCGGCGCGTCCGACGCCGTCGGGCGCGCCGTGAGCGCGAAGGATTTCGCGGAGAGTCTGGTCGATTTCCATTCGTGGAGTGTAGTGACGGAGGCCATTCTAGGATCGGGATTGACACGACGCCGAGGCGGGTTGTATATCGACGAAGGATCCGCCCCTCGCGGGCTGGTCCTTAACCCCCCGGTGTCTGGCTCCGGCCACACGCCGGGTTTTTTTTTGCGGAGGAACGTGGCAGAAGCTGTGAGCTCGTTCATCCGTCTCCCCGCATCGTGGTTCGACGACTGCTACCAGCCTGTCGCATTCGTGTCGTCCTGAGCGGGCGGCGTGTGGGCGCGAAGGATCCCATCCCTTCTACCTCTTGCGACCGGCCCCCACTCCACGGGGGGTTCGGGCGGCTGCAAGCCGCCCCTACTTTGAATGCGCGCTCTCGCGAAAGCTCCTGTAGGGGTGGCCTGCGGCCACCCGAACCCCCGTGGGGGGAGGCTCAGGAAGACACGCGAGAAAGGTACCGAGATCGCTCGACCACCTTCTCCGCAAACCCCATCGCGCGCAGGCGCTCGTCCATGAGCGCGAGAAATTCGCGGCGGCCTTTGACGAGATTGAGGTTCAGCGCGACGAAGCGCATGCCGCGCGGGGTGTCGAAGTAGACGATGAGGCGGTCGCCTCCGATCATTTGTTCGGTGCCGCGGATGGCGTCCCATCGCATGACGCGCTCGCGGAATTGGTGCAGCGGGCGCAGAACGATCGTCTCGTCATCGATTTCCGCGATCGGGCGCAATGTGCCGAGCCAGACTTTTGC
>DATKFO010000143.1:0-3849 GCA_035544355.1 Thermoanaerobaculia bacterium | reverse complement strand
AGATCGGCGGCGTCTTCGCTTCTCCTCTGCAACTTTGCAACTCTGCAACTCTGCTACTCTGCAATTCATGTCGAAACGAGCGCTCATCACCGGCGCTTCGAGTGGAATAGGACTCGAGCTCGCCCGCGAACTGGCGCGCCGCGGCTGGGATCTCGCGCTGCTTGCGCGCCGCGGCGATCTCCTCGACGACCTCGCGCGCGAGCTCGCTGCGCGCGGAACGCAGGCGGTCGCGCTGGAATGCGACGTCACCGACGGCGCAGCGGTTCGCGATGCCGTGCGCCGCGGCACGGAAGCGCTCGGCGGCCCGTTCGATCTCGCGATCGCGAACGCCGGCGTCGGCATCTCGTCGCACGCGACGAAATTCAACATCGCCGATTCCGAGCTGATGATCCGCGTGAACGTCCTCGGCATGCTCTATCTCTTCGACGCCGTCATCCCCTCGATGATCGAGCGTCGCAGCGGACGCTTCGCGGGCATCGCGTCGATCGCCGGACTGCGCGGATTGCCGACGTCCGCGGTCTACTCCGCGAGCAAGGCCGCGATGCAGACATTCCTCGAAGCGAGTCGCGTCGAGCTCGCGCCGTACGGCGTCGGCGTCACGACGATCAACCCCGGCTTCATCGCCACGCCGATGACGGAGAAGAATCGCTTCAAGATGCCGTTCCTCATGCAGGCTGGCGAATCCGCGGTGCTGATCGCCGACGCGCTCGAGCGCGGCGATCGCGTATTCGAGTTTCCGAAGCCGATGTCGCTGCTGATGCGATTTGCACGGCTGATCCCCGACGCGATCTTCGACCGCGCCACGATGGGCGCCGCGAAGCGCAAGAGGTCCGCATGAACGAAACCCTAGGCGTCCGCCTCTGGGCGCTGCGCAACGTCTTCCTGCTCTACTTCGTCAAGCCGCGCGTGCTCGAAGTCAACGAGCAACGCTGCGTCGTGCGCATCCCGCTCAACTGGCGCACGGAAAATCATCTCAAGTCGATGTACGTCGGCACACTCTGCATCGGCGCCGACGTCGCCGGCGGCCTGATCTCGTTTCACCTGATGCAGAAACGCGGCGTGAAGCTCGCGTTCGTGTTCAAAGACATGAACTGCCAGTTCCTCAAGCGCGCCGACGGCGACGTCCACTTCACCAACGTCGACGGCCCCGCAATTCAGGGCATGGTCGAGCGCGCGATCACCACCGGCGAGCGCGCGGAAACGATCGTGCACGTCGTCGCGACGGTGCCGAAGAAATACGGAGACGAGCCGGTCGCGAAGTTCGAGATGACGTTGTCGGTGAAGAAGCGGTAAGGACGCTACTGCGTGTCCGCTTCGAGACGCGCGACCCGCTCCTGAAGCGCTGCGATCTGCAGCTTGATCTCCTCGATCTCGTGTCGGGTGTCGAGGCGAGAGATCTTTTCTTCGACGGAGATCACCCGCTTTTCCAGCGAGTCCACGCGTTCTTCGATCCGGCGTAGTCCGCCTTTGATCGCCTCGTATTCGTCCTCGAGGCGGTCGAAGCGCTGATAGACCGCGTCGAAGTTCGACATCATTTCGTCGCGTAGTTGGCCGATCTGCGTACCGACCTTGTTATCGACGATCCGCTCGATATCCGGAACCACAACTTCCCGATGGAAGCGCGTGAGCGTCGTCAGGAGATCGTCAGCCACGTCTCGATTCTAACTCACGGCGACTGCGCCGTTCGCACTACTCCACCGTAATCGTCGCGCGATACTCCTTTGGATCGCGCGTGCCCGGCTCTTCGGGATATGGATCGAGCGAAGCCAGGGTGAGCGTGTGGCCGAACGCTTTCGCCTGAGCCTCGCGCGTCGAGATCTTCAGAGACTCCGACTTGCGGCCCTTCTTCACGACGATGCGAATCTCGCCGACGCCCGCCCACACGCACGTCACCGTCTTCGGGCAGCGCGACTCCTGGATCAGTTCGGCGAAGGTGATCGTCAGTCCGCACGCGCGCGCCGATTTTCCGTACGCGATTTCGACGGATTTCGGCGCCGCCGCGAGCGGCAGCGCCATCATCAACGCAAGGACTACGATCGCTGCGCGTTTCACCGCGCGAGCAGACTCTCCACGAACTGCGCCAGGTCTTTTCCTTCGTCGCCCGGATCGACGATCGAGCCGTTCACGATGTAGGTCGGCGTCGCGCGAACGTCGTTTGAGAACGCCGCACCCACGCCCTTCAGGATGTCGTCACGAATCGCCTCGGACGCAATATCCGCGTCGTACTTGTCGAGATTCAGGTCATGGTCCTTCGCGAAGTTCCGCGCGAAGTCGTCGAACGTGAACGACGTCAGCTGATCCTGGTTCTCGTAGACCGCTTTCTTGTAGTCCCAGAACGCCTCGGGTTTCTGCCGGTAGATCGCGCGGCCGGCCATCGACGCGGCGAACGCCCACGGATGATGCGAGATCAGCGGGACGTCGAAGCGCACGTAGCGAACTTTGTCGCCGTGCTTCGCCATGATCGGATCGAGGTAGTGCGCCGCGTGCTTGCACGACGGGCATTCGAAATCGGAAAACTCGATCACTGTCACGACCGGCGAGGCCGCGCCGACTTTCGGCGTCGCCGCGAAGAACGGCTCGAACGCCTTCGCGCGCTCGACGCGAAGATCGGCCGTCTGCGGATGGAAGTGGCCGAAGAAGAACACGCGGCCGTCGGGATCGATCTCGCCTTCGATCGGAATCTTGCCGCGCTCGGTCGTCTGCATCAGCGTGACCTTGAACAGGCCGTACGGCGTGCGGTTGCGATCGACGATCGGCGTGAAGTTCTCCTGCATGTTCCGCCACGTGAACGCGGTCAGGCGATCCTCGATCGTCTTTCCGTCTTCATCGCTGAGGTACCAGGGGATGCCGAAGAAGTAGCCGCCGTTCGGCGTCGAGACGGAGATGTACTGTCCCTGACACGAGCCGCGCTCGCTTTCGATGCGCACGAGCGTACCGTTGAAATTCATCGGCAGCTTGTTCGGGAGCTCGGCGTGCGAGACCTTCGCGTCGGGGCAGCTCGGGATCGACTCGCGCACGAGGCGATCGATCTTCTCGTTGCTTCCGGGCGTCTTCACCGGCGCGTCGGCCGCGAATCCTACGGCGGCGATCAGCGCCGCGATTGTCGTGATTGCAAGTTTCACTGGACCCATCCTCTTACGTTTGTTGGCGTAACGGCATCGCGACGGATGCGATTCCTTTGGACTGCGGCGACCGCAGTCGCCGCTTTGTGACAGCATCGCGAGAAGTGTGGAAAAGCGCTGACTGCGGTCAGCGCACTCCAGATGCCATATCCCTCGCGACCTGCTCCGCCGCCGCGAACACGCGCATGAAGTTCTCGCCCATGATCTTGCGCACTTCCCCCTCGGAATAGCCGCGCCGCTTCAGCTCGGCGCGGATGCTCGGCAGTTTGCTCACGTCTTCCATTCCTTCCGGGACGCTGCTGATGCCGTCGAAGTCACTGCCGATTCCCACGTGATCGATGCCGGCGACGCGGACGATGTGATCGATGTGATCGACGATGCGCGTGTACGGCACGTTCGGAATCGGATTCGCGTCGAACAGCGCCTTCACCGCGGCCTTGTACTCCGGTCCTTCCGCGGGATCCTTCGCCTTCAGCTCCGCGATGGACGGCGCGAGTTTTTTCTCGCGCTCGCGCGACGCGGCGGCGACTTCGTTCGAGATGAAAACCGGAAAGAAGTTGACCATCACGACGCCGTTGTTTTTCGCGACGGCGCGCAGCATGTCGTCGGTCATGTTGCGCGGCGCGTTGGCCAGCGCGCGGCACGATGAATGGCTCGCAATCAGCGGCGCCGTCGACGTTTCCAGCGCGTCGGCGAACGTCTTATCGGAAACGTGCGAGATGTCGAC
>DATKFO010000142.1:0-3001 GCA_035544355.1 Thermoanaerobaculia bacterium | reverse complement strand
GCGGCATCACGTTGCCTTCGCGCAGCCAGACGACATGCTCCGGCACGGCCATGCCGATCTTCACCTTGTCGCCGCTCGTCGCGAACGTGGAGTAGTACTCGGCGAGTCCTTCGTTGAACCAGAGCGGCAGTCCGGAGAGCGTGTTTTCGACGAAGTAGTGCGTGAGCTCGTGATAGACGATGCGCTCGACGGAATCGGCGTCGCCCTGCAGGATCACGAAATTCGCGTTGCGGCTCGGCAGAAATCCGCCGGTGACGCTCGCGTTCTTCCGCTCGAAGATCGCGTCGCGATACGGCGCGAACGAGCGCTCGTTCCTGAACACGAACACGTACATCGGCAGCGGCGAGCGCACTTTCAGTTGCGTGATCTTGCCGATCGCTTCGCGCATCCGCAGCAGGTCGGTCGCGATCTGCTGCGTGTCGCGCTCCGACGCGTTGCTGAAGATCTGAAACTCGGCGGCGCTGAGCTTCAGCCACTTTTCTTTTTCGGATGGGAACGGGATTGCCGCGCGGGCAGTGGAGGCGAGAAGGAGCGCGAGGACGAGGAGGCGTTTCATTTGTGATCGGTGATCAGTGATCGGGGAGGCTCATTGTAAACATGCACCTCCGCGATCACCGATCACCAGTCACGCTTCATCAAAAGCTTTTCAGGAACGCATCATTCGTCGGGAACTTCTGCAGGCGCTCGAGCAGCATCTTCATCGCCGTCATCGGATCGGTGCCGGCGAGGGCGCGGCGGAGCGTGTGAATCTTCGGCAGGATCGCGGGCGGGATGAGCTTCTCTTCTTTGCGCGTGCCGGTCTGCGCGATGTTGATCGCAGGGAAGATGCGCCGCTCGAACAGTCCGCGATCGAGCACGATCTCCGTGTTTCCGGTTCCCTTGAATTCCTGGAAGATGACTTCGTCCATGCGCGAGCCGGTGTCGACGAGCGCGGTGGCGATGATCGTCAGCGAGCCCCAGTCTTCACCGTTGCGCGCCGCGCCGAAGAAGCGACGCGGTTTTTCCATCGTGCGTGCGTCGATGCCGCCGGAGAGGATCTTGCCCGAGCCGCGCTGCTCGTTGTTGTACGCGCGCGACATGCGGGTGATCGAGTCGCAGAGGATCACGACGTCTTTCTTGATCTCGACGAGGCGGCGTGCGCGCTCGAGGATGATCTCCGCGAGATGGATGTGGTTCTCGGCCGTTTCGTCGGAGCTCGATGCGATGACTTCGCCCTTCTCGACCGAGCGGCGGAAGTCGGTGACTTCTTCGGGGCGCTCGTCCACGAGCAGCACGAACAGAATCACCTCAGGATGGTTGCGATTGACGCCGTGTGCGATGTCTTTCAGCAGTGTCGTCTTGCCGGCTTTCGGCGGCGCGACGATCAGGCAGCGTTGACCGCGTCCGAGGGGGGAGAGGAGGTCGATGACGCGTGTGGTGAGCCGTTCCGATTCCGTTTCGAGCTTGAAGACCTCGTTCGGATCGATCGAGATCAGCTCGGAGAACGGCAGGCGCGAGTCGCGATACTGCTCGACCGGCATTCCTTCGATCGTGTCGAGCTGTACGAACTCGAGACCGTTGCCGGTGCGCCGCCCCTGTCCGGTGAGCGAAAGACCGCCTTGCAGATGCAAGCGCTCGATGACGCCGCGCGGCACGATCGGATCGCCCTGCTGCGGTTGATAGTTGTTGTCGGGGTCGACGAGGAGTCCGACGCCGTTCTGCTTGATGAACAGAACGCCCTTCGTCTCGACGAGCTCGCCGGTGCCGACTTCGATCGGAGTCGACGGCGCGGCGGAATCGTACGGACGATTGCCTTCCGGTCCGCGGCTGCGTCCGCGACGGGAACGGCGACGCCGTCGTCCGGCTCCGCCTCCTCCTCCCGAATACTGCTGGCTGGAAGGCGGAAATGCTTCGTTTCCTGGTGATGGGCCGTTGCCGTTTGCGGAACCTGGTCCCGCTCCCGGTCCGCCCGTGCGACGTCTGCGGCGACGCCGTTTACGCGGTGTGCGATCTTCTGGTGTCATGCGAACTCGATGAGCCTCATCAAGAGTCTCGTTGTCATGAGTCTTGTCACCCGCGGTCCCTTGGATTCGACGACCCGTTGAGCGGAGAGGCGGACTCTCAAACGCCCGGCAACAAAGCCTTTGCAAATCGTCGCGCGAGGTGCGGGCGAAAGTATGCGTAAGTGGGATGGCAAAAGCAAGCGAACGTTTTCGAAGGGTTCCGAAACACGTCCGCGCGCGACGACGTGTCGTAGAGTGAAGCAATGGAAGCGTCCGCCATTCGCACCACGATTTCGTGGCACTGCTACGCGATGATGATCGCCGCCACGAGCGTCATCGTCGGAGTCAACTGGGACATCTCGTGGCACATCTCGATCGGCCGCGACACGTTCTGGTCGGCGCCGCACATGGCGATCTACTTCGGCGGATTGCTCGCCGGCATCTCCAGCGGATTCGTCGTACTGCGAACGACGTTCGCCGGAACTCCCGAACAGCAAGCGGAATCCGTTCGCGTGTGGGGATTCCGCGGACCGCTCGGCGCATGGGCCGCGATCTGGGGCGCGTTCGCGATGATCGTCTCCGCGCCGTTCGATGACTGGTGGCACAACGCCTACGGTCTCGATGTCGAGATCATCAGTCCTCCACATTTCGTCCTGGCCCTCGGCATCACCGCGATCGTCTACGCGAGCGTGCTGCTGCTCGTGTCACGCGCGCGACACCTCTACATCTACGTGTCGGGCGTGATGGTGCTGCACGTGGCTACCTTTCTCACCGAATACATCTATGCGAATCAGATGCACGGCGGTTTTTTCTACATCCTGACGTGCACCGTCTTCGTGTTCCTGCTGACCGGACTCTCGCGTGCATCGCAGTTCCGATGGGCCGCGACGGCGATCGCTGCGACGTACATGCTGCTCGATCTCGCGATCGACTTCGCGCTGCAGCTCGCGCCCGCGACGCCGAAGCTCGCACCGATCTACAACCGCATCGATCATCTCGTGCCATCGGGATTTCCGCTG
>DATKFO010000141.1:0-2651 GCA_035544355.1 Thermoanaerobaculia bacterium | reverse complement strand
GTCAGCCTTGTTGCCGACGGACACGAACGTGGAGAAGCCGATGTTGAGGCCGCGCGCGTAATCGAGAATCGCGAGGCCGAGGGCTCCGCTTTGCGACGACATCGCGACGTTGCCGCGCGGCGGAAAGATCGGCGTGAAGGTCGCGTGCAGATTCACCGCGGGATCGGTGTTGATCACGCCGAGGCAGTTCGGACCGACCATGCGGATGCCGGCGGCGCGCACTTTTTCGAGCAGACGCTGTTCGAGCACGCGGCCTTCGGGACCGGTCTCGCCGAAACCGGCAGTGATGACAACGACCGCACCGACTGGCTTTGCGACGCAGTCATCGATCACGCGCTCGACGTCATCGCGCGGCACGACGATCACGGCGAGATCAACACGACCTTCGATCGCGCCGACCGAAGGAAAGGATGGGATGCCGTCGATCTCCTTTGCGTTCGGATTCACTGCGTACAGCGCGCCGGTGAATCCGGTCGATTTCAAGTTGTGCAGGATCTCGGTGCCGAGCTGTCCGCGACGCCGGCTCGCACCGACGACGACGATCGATTGCGGCGCGAACACCGAGCGCATCGATGCATACGCGGCCTGCTGCGATCGCTCCGCGTTCGCGCGCGCGAAGTCTTCGGTCGCGGCGATCGGAAAGGACACGCCCACCGTTCCTTCCTCGCCGCGACTCGTGACGTCGAATCCGGAGCAAAGAAAGACATCGAGCATCTTCCGGTTCTCGGGCAGCACCTCGGCGCGAAAGACTTCGATGCCTTTCGTGCGCGCGATCTGCGCGAGCTTCTCGAGGAGATGCGTGCCGATGCCGGTGCCATGCGCGTGATCGGCGATCGCGAACGCGACCTCGGCGATGCGCGGATTGCTCAATCGAAAGTAGTGCGCGATTCCCGCGAGCTCGCCGTTCATCTCCGCGACGACGCCGAAGTCGCCTTCGTAATCGACGTCGGCCGGCGAATCACGTAACGCCGCTTCCGGCGTGCGCGTGTCGAAGAATCGGAAGTAGAGACTGTCCGCCGAAAGCGTGCGATAGAAATCGAGCAACCGCCCGCGATCCTCGGGACGCACGGGGCGGATGTGCAGCGTGCGGCCGCTGCGCAGCACGACGTCCGCGGCGAGATGCGCTGGGTATGACACGGTCGTGGTCATTGATTTTTCAGTGGGCAGTGAGCAGTAGGCGGTTGGCAGAAGCAGAACAAGTCACGCCGATCTTCTGCCCACTGCCCACCGCCCACTGCTCACCGTCTCATTGGATTCTGATCTCGTTCCCCGTCAGCTGCTGGAGAAATTGCGCGAGCTGCTCGTTCGTGAAGTCGTTCCAGCCGCGGCAGGTGTCGTGAATCAACGCCTGCACGTCGCACGCGACCGGCAGATCTTTCACGTCCTGCTGCGCGAGCTGCCAGTCGTTCGCGATGCGCTCGAGCTCATCGCGCGTGATCGACGGGCGCTTGCGCACGATCCACTCGTAGCGGCGGCGCAGCTCCTCGTCGGAGTAACGCGTGAACCCGTTGCAGAAAACTTTTCGCTCCGCCGCAGCCTTGCAGATGCAGGTCTCGGCATCGGTGAGCTTGACGAGCTCGCGGCGCAGAAGGGAAACGGCTTCGTCGCGGGAGATCGATTCGTTGGGCGTCATGATGCCTCCTCGTTGTCGCCATCATCGGCCTCGCGGAAACACGCGACCGTACACGGGCTCACACCGCCATGTGCGCGTTGTCACACGGCGATGTGAGAGGAGTCATCGGCTTCGCGGGCGCGGCGCGCTTGACTGTGCGCATGCTCAAACCCGTCGAGCTCGAGATCGAACTTTTCTGCCGCGGCATGCGCATCGATGCGGCGTCGCACGTCGGCGAAGTCGCGCGCCGCATCGCGCGAACACGCGCGGGACTCGGCTCGGGTCTCGAGATCGTGATCCCGTCGAAGCCGAAAGACATCTGGGTCAACGTCCCGATCGTCGAGCGCTTCGCGCAGCACTCCGTGTTCGCGCTGCATCACTTCGACGGCGAGTATCACGTCGTCGATACGCGCAACGGCGCCGAGTATCGCGTCCGCATTCCGCGCGAGCCGTCGTGGTACGGACGCACGACCTCGTCCGGCATTCCGATGAGCCGCATCGGCGTCCTGCAAGGCAACTACCTCGGCATCTACGTCAGTGCACGTTGTCTGTACTGGAGCGGACCTGTCTCGCGCGCGTGCAAGTTCTGCACGACGGGAAAGAATGTCGGAACTGCGGATGAGTCGCGCAAACGCGTGCTCGACGTCGTCGAAGTCGCGCGCGCGGCGCGGCGCGAATCGGGCACGATCTTCACGCACTTCAACACCGGCTATCACTACGAAGAGCGCGACGACAAAGAACAGATGCACGGCCTGCGCATGTGCAAGCCGTACGTCGACGCCGTGCGCAAACACGTCGGCGGATTCATCGGCGTGCAAGCCGTACCGGTGCTGCGCCACAACTTCGGCGAATACGACGAACTGATCGAAGCCGGCACCGATCACTTCTCGTTCTGCTACGAATTCGAAGACCCGGCCTGGTTCGCGAAGATCTGTCCCGGCAAAGCACAGACCGTCGGCCAGTCCGCATTCTTCGACGCAATGGAGTACACCGCAAAAAAACTCGGACGCGGACGCGTGTCCGGCGAAATCATCGCAGG
>DATKFO010000140.1:0-10215 GCA_035544355.1 Thermoanaerobaculia bacterium | reverse complement strand
GAAACCCGCACGACGACGACCGTGATGTCGTCCGCCTGCTCCACGCTGCCGCGGAATGTCTCGACGTCGCGCACGATCGCGTCGCGCAGCGATTCCGCCGATGTCATCTCGTGATCGCGCATCGTCTGCATGAGGCGGTCGAGTCCGTACGCCTCGCCGTGCACGTTCAGCGTTTCGTAGAGGCCGTCGGTGTGCAGCACGAACACGTCGCCCGCCTCGATCGTGAGCTCGCGCCGCGGCACGTTCCACTGCAATCGCGTGCCGAGCGGTGGCGCGAATGCTTCGATCGCGCGAACGGAGTCGCCGTGGCGGAAGAGGATCGGCGGATGTCCCGCGCTCGCGACGGCAGCGTGATGTTTATCGCGATCGAGCAGAAGAATCGCCGCGGTGACGAGCATCCGTTTGCGGCTCGTGTGCGCGACGAGATCGTCGAGACGCGTGAGCACGTAGCCGGGATCGCCGAGGGCGTCGCGGAGGAGAACGAAGCCGCCGCGAAATGCGGACAGTACGAGACCGCTCGCGAGTCCGTGTCCGGCGACGTCGCTCGACACGATCGCGAGGCGTCCTTCGCCGGCCTCGAAGTAATCGTAGTAATCGCCGCCGACTTCCGACGCGGGCAGCGAGACCGCGGAGATGTCGAGCCAGTCGACGCGCGGCGTGGCGTCGGGGAGCATGCTGGTTTGCAGCTCGCGCGCGAATTGCAGCTCGTCGCGCATGCGCAACTGCTCGCGCGCCTGCGAGCGGCGCAGCGTCCAGTCGTCGACGAGCTCCTTGCGCATGCGCCGCGACAGGACGAGGACGATGCCGAGGATGCCGAGGTTCGTGACGGCGGTGGCGGAGATCGCGCCGACCAGATGCGGGAGCGGCATGCCCGAGAGCAGCGCGCGCACGACCGCAACCGCGAAGAACACGCCATGCATCAAAAACGCCTCGGCAGGGATGAGGCGCACGGCGATGAAGAGGAACGGGAAGACGATCGCCCACGCCATCCACGCGTCGCGATCGTGCACGAACGAGATGACGAGGATGTTCTGCACGATCGCCCAGCCGATCATCACGGCGGTGACGTGATCGCGCACGAGCCGCGTGACGGCGGTGTAGCTGAAGCGCTTCGGCGGGCGATGCAGTCGACGTGTGTCGAGCATCACGAGCAGGAGCACCGCGACGATCGCTGCATTCGCGACTGCGATGTACGGCTGCTTCTCGACGGCATCGCGTTCGGTCGACGTGCCGATCTCGATCATGCAGACGAGCACGAAAAACAGCAGCAGCAGCACGAACCACATGCGGTTGCGGCGATCGAAGCGGCGGCGCACGACGGTGTCGTCGGACGTCCGCGCAAGCTCTTCTACGGAAAATGCTTCCATCGGTCGAGGCCGCTATCGTATACGTGCAGCGCAGGCACTTCATACGGGAGGATTCTGGATGTGGTTTCGCCGCGGGCTCGCGCTCGCGCTGCTGCTGTTCGGATCGTGGAATGCGCGCGCGCAAGCGATCAAGCTGACGGGATATGTCCAGCTCGATGCGCGCGAGGACACGCGCGAGCTCGACCTGCGCCGCGTGCGTCTCGCGTTCTCCGGAAGTCCGGCGAAGCGCATCAGCTACTTCGCGATGCTCGAGACCGATCATTGGCATCCGCTTTCGACGCGCTTCGTCGATCTGTCGGTCGATCTGAAGCTGAGCGATGCGTTGAAAGTGCGCGCCGGCCAGTTCAAATACGACTTCGACATCGAAGGCCGCGAGGCGGCGCATCTCATCCCGTTCATCGATCGCGCGTTCGTGACGAACGCGGTGTCGGGAAGCCTCGACGGCCGCTCGACGCCGTCATCGACCCGCTCCGCATTTCGCGATCGCGGCGTGAGCGTGATCAGCGACACGAAGCGCTGGGGCTGGGCGGTGGGTGTGTTTCAAGGCGCAGGTCGCGGCGAAGACGACGATCACAATTTCGGCACCACCGCGAATCTCCGTCTCAAACCTCGCGACGGAGTCGTGATCAACACCGGCATCATCGCCTCGGACGAAAACGATTTCCGCGCATGGACCGGCGGCGCATCGTGGGACGTCAATGCACGTTTGCTTGTGCGCGGGGAGGTGTACGCAGGCAGCCGGCGCACGTCCGACGTGCGCGGCGGCTACATTTCCACCGCGTTCACGATTCTCCCGTCACTCGACTTGCTCGCCCGCGTGCAGCACATCGACGACGAACAATTCGCAGACGGCGACGCGTCGAGCGTCGACATCGGCGCGAAGTGGTACTTGCGCCGCAAAGACAAGCGGTCGGGAACGAGCCTCGCGATCAACTACATGCATCGCGATTCGCGCGCGGCATTTGCGCGCGAGGCGGTGCTGGCGGTACGGATGCAGGTGCGGTTTTAGGCGCGCTGCGGAGTGCGTTGTCAGCAGTCGCCGCAAGACGGCACAGCGTCATTCAGGCCGAGTCGGGAACCGCTTTTCGCAGGAGCGCAACGTAATTTGCGGGATGATGGTCGAGAATTTCCAGGGGCTGAGGGAGCTCGACATCCAGATGATCCTTGAAATCGTCGCTGAAACTCAAAGCGCCCGAATGGTCGATCTTGGCGAGCCGATTCGAATGGCGATATCCGAGAAGAAACGGCGGCAAGTGAGCGGCGAAATCTCGATCATTGACGACCCGATACAGCGGCGTGCTCGCAAGTGCCGCGACGAGTGTGTCATCGCCCGCGCGAGGTGCGCCAAAGGTATAGGTGGCGACGACAGGAAGCTTGGCCGCTGCTGCTCGAATGGTCGCAAGCGACGCCAGCGCTCCTCCCAGACTATGACCGGTGATGAACAGCGGAAGACGACTCGAGGGTTTCCCGGATATCTGCAACCACATACTCTCGAATGCGTCGCGAAAGCCCATATGCACGCGGCCAGGACCGTTCCATAGAACGAGCTTGAAGCTGGCGTTGATGATGAAATCTTCATGAAGCCTCGTCGGCTCGGTTCCTCGAAACACGATTACCTGGAAGTGCGGGCCCTCGATCAGAGCAGCTTGCGTGCGTCCATCGGTGAAGAAGTCTTTCTCGGTGAGACCTTGCTTCGCGAGGAAAGCAGCTCTCGTTCGTCCTCGATGGCTCCCTTTCTCACCACCTGAGCGTCGATAGATCAGCCGGCTGAATTCTGCGAGCCAGGCTGCGTTCGCTCGGTCGAACTCCGACGTCGAATGATGGAATGGCACTCCACCGAGCGTACTGAAAAAGTTCGTGGCGCGGCCCGGGTCGATGGTGCTGCGGTCGAGCATTGTCGCTCTCCTCATCTTTCACGGGAGCAGACGAAGCTGGCACTTGGCGTCCGCCGTCGTGGCGCTGGCGTCGACGCGTCGAATGCAAGTCGCGAAACCGGTCTTTCTCACGGTGACGTAAATCCCGTCTCGGTATTCGACGAGTGGAGCGACGATCGTCGCATCCGTCACGCCGATCTTCCGCTTGTCGAGGAAGATGTCGGCGCCCTTCGGCTCGGATGAGACGGAAATGGAGATGTTCTTGACGGTTGTCCAATCGCCGAGGGAACAGTCGGAGCGTCGTTCATACGGTGTCTTCTCCAGCGATGGCGGCGGGATCTGCAGTTCGACAATGCCCTTGTTCTGGCGCACGGTGACCGTCCAGTCGGCGACTTTGTCTCGGATCGTCACTCCGCAGTCCGCCTCGCCTTCACGCCACTTGGTCACTTTGACGTCCGTGCCGGACACTACGATGTTCAAGTACAAGGAGTGCGGGGGATAACGAAGCAAGAGCTCGTACGATCCTGCTGTCAGATCGAGCACCTCGCCGAATTGTGCGATCTCGCCCCACCATTGGCGGCCGGCGGACACGCCGACGGGAGAGGAGAATCCTTTCGTCTTCGGATCGCCAATCCTGAGGGCCGGCGGCGCCGCTCCGGCGATTCCGGCAACGGCCAGGATGAACAGGCTGCAGAGAAGCTGACGCATGCGCCCTCCTAAACGACGATCCGCGATTGCGGAGCCTCGGGCCAGAATACTTCCTCGATGATCAACACCGCGGCCGAGGCAACGCTCAGGAGGAGCGCGATAAATTGGCAGCTCGAGGGCAGTCGGATTGCGCGGTTCGTGACGGAGAAGATGTCGTATTGCAGCAGAAGTGCGACCCCCGATAACGCGGTCTGGCCGAAAAAGATCGACGCGGCTGCCGTGACGACACCGGTTGCGCAGGCGAGTTTTTGTACCGCCGGAAGCGGCCGAGCGCTTTCGATCGACCTTCGCATGAACCAGGCATTGAAGCCGATCAGGATGAATGCCCAGTTGATGAGGAGGGTCGAGACGTCTTTGGCCGATCCGATCGCCTCCTCTTGCACCTTGGACAACTGTCCGCCGAGCTTTAGCCCCGGGTCGGGTACCAGCAGCGCCCTCTCCGCAGCAGGTGCTCCGATCAGCAGAAGAAGTGCGCCGGCGATGAAAGCAATGATCCTGACCGTTCTTCGTCTCATCGATAGAAGGAGTGTCGGACCGGAACGTTTCCCTACCTGTGAGTGCGACTTCCAGGCGAACGCGTAAGCTGTTTCTCGGAGGACCACGATGTCGTACACACCCATCTCTCTCCGCGACAAGTTCGCGAAATTCTCCGAGCGCTTTCAGCCGAAGGTCATCGCGCAGATGAACGACTATCAGTTCAAGCTCGCGCGCGTCGAAGGCGATTTCGTGTGGCATTCGCACGAGCACACGGACGAAACGTTCCTCGTGCTCGAAGGGCAGTTGACGATCGACTTTCGCGACGGGCGCGTCGTGCTCAACGAAGGGGAGATGTACGTCGTGCCGAAGGGGAAGGAGCACAAGCCGTACGCGGCGAGCGAGTGCAAGATCATGTTGATCGAGCCGGCGGGGACGCGGAACACGGGCGAGGTGGGTGGCGAGCGCACCGCGCCGGATGATGTTTGGATCTGACGCTACGACGGCGATGGATCGTTGCGAAGCAGGCCGCGCTGCTTGACGACCGAGTAGAGCCAGTTGAATCCGTCGAGATCGACACTCACTTTCAGCGGCTCGCCCGAAGGCGGGTGGAACACCAGCGCGTCGCGCTCCATCGATGCGTATCCGATCTCCGACCAGCGCACGCTCCGCGTCCGCCCGATTCCGGTGACTTCGAGACGGTCGTGCGTCACGGAGACGCACGGGCGCAACGCTTTGAGGTATCCGTAGACGGCGAAAAATAACGAGAGCGCGACTCCGATCGTGCCTCCCCGAAGGTCCGGAGAGCGGGTATCGATGAAGCAGGCCCAGTATGCGTAAGGGACCAGCGCAATGAAGAACAGTGCGATCCACCGGTAGCCGCGTTGGATTCTGAGCATGCGAGCTTCCGGAATATCTGGGATCTGCGACATCGCTCTTTTTCCTATCGCACGAACTGCCCCGTCATCGCCATCTCGCGAAGCCGCGAAACATTTCGAAGATGAGCCGCACTCCAAAGAATGTAGAGAGCGCCGGCGCGATCGCCGCGGCCGCGAGCCAGCCCGGCACGAGGCCTCCGTACGAACTGCGAAATTTCGCAATGATTGTGAGGATCGCGAACGCGAGAATCGCGGGAAACAGCGAGACCACGATGTAGATCGCGGTTCGTGCGGAGATCATTTCCACGGCGGGATATCATCGCGCAGCAATCGCAAACATGGCCACGAAAAAATCCCGCAACGGTCAACTCACTTTCAGCCCGCCACCGCCCGTCATCCCGGACATCGAAGCCCAGCCGGTCGGAGATTTCGCGCGCAAGGCGTACCTCGACTACTCGATGTACGTCATCCTCGATCGCGCCCTGCCGCATGTCGCGGACGGTCTCAAGCCGGTGCAGCGCCGCATCGTCTACGCGATGTCGGAGCTCGGCCTCAGCGCGAACGCGAAGCCGAAGAAGTCGGCGCGCACGGTCGGCGACGTGATCGGCAAGTTCCATCCGCACGGCGACACGGCGTGCTATGACGCGATGGTGCTGATGGCGCAGCCGTTCTCGATGCGCTATCCGCTCGTCGAGGGACAGGGCAACTTCGGCTCGCCCGACGATCCGAAAGAGTTCGCGGCGATGCGGTACACCGAAGCGAAGTTGTCGAAGTTCTCGGCCTCGCTGTTGTCGGAACTGGATCAGGGCACGACCGACTGGGGACAGAACTTCGACGGCACGATGAAGGAGCCGAAGCTTCTGCCGTCGCGGCTCCCGCACGTCCTGCTGAACGGTGCATCCGGAATTGCGGTCGGCATGGCCACCGACATCCCGCCGCACAACGTGCGCGAAGTCGTGGGCGCCGCGATCGAGCTGCTCGACAATCCCGAGGCGACGATCGCGCAGATCACGAAACACATCAAGGGGCCCGATCTGCCGACGGAAGGGGAGATCATCACGCCGCTCGCGGAGATCCGCGAGATCTACAAGACCGGCAACGGCACGTTCCGCCAGCGCGCGCAGTGGGATGAAGACGAGGGCAGCGGCGACATCGTGATCACCGCGCTGCCGTATCAGGTGTCCGGCTCGAAAGTGCAGCAGCAGATCGCGCAGCAGATGGCGGTGAAGAAGCTGCCGATGGTCGACGACGTGCGCGATGAATCGAATCACGAGTCGCCGACGCGCATCGTGATCGTGCCGAAGCCGCGCGCGAATCGCGCGGAGCTGATGACGCACCTCTTCGCGACGACGGATCTCGAGCGCACGTATCGGGTGAACATGAACATGATCGGCCTCGACGGACGGCCGAAGCTGTTCAACCTGAAGGACCTGCTGCTCGAATGGCTGGAGTTCCGCATCGAAACGGTGCGCCGCCGGTTGCAGCATCGCTACGATCAGGTCAACTCGCGGCTGCACATCCTCGACGGCTACCTCGTCGCATATCTCAATGTCGACGAAGTGATTCGCATCATCCGCAAAGAAGACGAGCCGAAGCCGGTGCTCATGCAGCGCTTCAAGCTGACGGACATCCAGGCCGAAGCGATTCTCGAACTGAAGCTGCGTTACCTCAATCGTCTCGAAGAGATGGAGATCCGCGGCGAACAGAAGAAACTGCTCGATGAGCGCGCGGTGCTCGAAAAGATTCTCGGATCGCAGAAATTGCTGCGCCGCCACGTGCGTGATGAGCTCGTGCGCGACGGCGAGGAGTTCGGCGACAAGCGCCGCTCGCCGATCGTGGAGCGCGAAGCGGCGAAGGCGCTCGACGCGACGGCGCTGATTCCGTCGGAGCCGGTGACGGTCGTGCTCTCGGAGCGCGGCTGGGTGCGCGCGGGCAAGGGGCACGATCTCGATCCGAGTGCTTTGCAATACAGAGCGGGCGACGCGTTTCTGCACGCGGCGAAGGGCCGCAGCAATCAGCTCGCAGTGTTCATCGACTCGACGGGCCGCACGTACGCGCTTCCCGCGCACGAGCTGCCGTCGGCGAAGGGACACGGCGAGCCGCTGTCGTCGTCGCTCACGCCGCCGCCGGGCGCATCGTTCGTCGGCGTGCTGATGGGCGAGCTCGACGATCTCTGGCTGCTCACCACCGACGACGGCTACGGCTTCGTCGCGCGCTTCGAAGATCTCGTCACCGATCGCAAGGCCGGGAAGGCCGTCGTGAACGTGAGCGACAAGGCCGCGCTGCTGCGGCCGCAACGTGTGACGAGCTACGAGACCGATCGCGTTGCGGTCGCATCATCGGAAGGCAAACTACTTCTGTTCGAGATCGCAGAGCTGCCCGCGCTCGCGCGAGGCAAAGGCGTGCAGACGATGAAGATCCATCGCACGCCGATCGCACCCGAGCGCGTCGTGGCCGCCGCGGTCGTACCGAGCGACGGCACGCTCGTCGTCTATGCCGGCAAGCGCTTCACCAACCTCAAACCCGCCGACCTCGAAACCTACCTCGGCAAGCGCGCACAGCGCGGACTCAAACTGCCGCGCGGCTTCCAGAACGTCGACACGATCCGCACCTGGAGCGATCGCGAAGGGCGGGGGCCGGATGTCGTGATGTAGAGAGCTCTAGACGCAGACCGCCATCCGCGCCTGCAACCATTCGATCCACCGCGCCAGTCCGTCGCCCGTTTGACACGAGAGCTCGACGATTTCAGCGTCGGGATTGGACTTATGTACGTTGGTTCGTGCGGTTTCGAGGTTGAACGGAACGTACGGAAGGAGGTCGGTCTTGGTGAGGAGGACGAGCTTCGATTTGAAAAAGATCGACGGATACTTCAGCGGCTTTTCTTCTCCCTCGGGCACACTGAGGAGAACGATCTTCGCTTCTTCGCCGAGGTCGTAGCTCGAGGGGCAGACGAGATTGCCGACGTTTTCGATGAAGAGGATGTCGAGCTCGTCGAGGCTCCACCCTTCGAGATGGCGGCGGATCATCGACGCGTCGAGATGGCATGTGCCGCCGGTCGTGATCTGCCGAACCGGATAGCCGAAGCGCGCGAGACGTGTGGCGTCGGCGTCGGTTTGGATATCGCCGGTCAGCACCGCGGCTTTCGTTCCTGCGGGTAAGAGCTCGAGCGTTCGTTCGAGCAAACGCGTTTTTCCCGAGCCGGGGGAGCTGATGAGGTTCACGACGAGCACGTTGCTCGCGTGGAATTGCTCGCGCAGTTCTTCAGCGATGCGCGCGTTTTCGTTGAGCACTTTCTTTTCGACGACGATGTTGGTCATGCATCCTCCAGCTCGATGAATGCGAGATCGAGCTCGTCGCGCCCGGCGCTGCGGATCTCGAGGCGCGTGGCGTCGAGCTCGGTGTCCTTCACGATGGCGTCGAATCCGAATTTGAGCGATTCGTGGTCGACGCCGGCGAGCTCGCCGATGCGCACGCCGATCGCGGTGACGCGCGCGCCGGGGTACGCTTTCAGCTCGACGCGGACCGCGTCGAGGAGCGAACAGGCGATGCTCAACTCGTGCATATGTAGGACGGGCTTCAGCCCGTTGTTCGGTAGGACAGGCTGAAGCCTGTCCTACATTTGCGAGGAGTATCGGCCCCTCGCGAACAACGACCCGTGATCGCATCCACCCGCGGTTGTGAGATGCATCACAAAGGTTCCGTATTAAACTCTCCTTAAGGTCAGGCGTCCCTGACAAGCCCCTACAAGGAAATGATCGATCGCATTCTCAACGCGCGGAAGTCGGATCCCGGCGAGAAGCCTCTGCCGCGGAAAACGACGGAAGTGCGTCTCGATCAGATCTCTTCCGCGCAGGAAGCGGTCGCGCGTGCGCACACGATCGAGCCCGCGCTGGTGATGCTGCAGGGCGATCTGCCGGGACAAGTTTTTCGTCTTCGTCCGGGACGACAAATCATCGGACGGCGTCCCGAATGCGACATCCGTTTGCGCGAGCGCGCGGTGAGCGGCATTCATGCGGAGATCATCCGCACGCACAACAGCGTGACGATCAACGACCTCGCGTCGACGAACGGCACGATGGTCGACGGCACGAAGATCAAAGCGCCGGTCGCGCTGACGCAGGGAAGTCTGCTGAAGCTCGGCAACTGCGTGTTCAAGTACGTCGACTCGTTGCTCGAGGTCGAGTTCACGGAGTCGCTGCACACGCGCGGGATCACGGATCAACTCACCGGCGCATACAACAAGTCGTATCTCGTCGCGCGGCTCGCCTTCATCGTCGACACGGCATCCGACGCGCGCCCCGTCAGCGTGATCACGTTCGACTTCGACAATTTCAAACACATCAACGATGAGCACGGCCACGCCGCAGGCGATCACATCCTGCGCGCGACGTCAGCGATGATCAGCGCGAATTTCGTCCGCGCCGGCGATCTCTTCGCGCGCATGGGCGGCGAGGAGTTCGTGATCGTGCTGCCCGACACGCCGCTCCCGATCGCGAGCGAGATCGCGGAGAGTCTCCGCAAGACTCTCGAAGAGCGCACGTTCGAATATCAGAGCGAGTTCATCCACCTCACGTCCTCGTTCGGCGTCTGCACCGCGACGAGCGGCGTGGAGCAGCCGGAGGCGTTGCTCGGCAGAGCGGACGAGTTGTTGTATCGCTCGAAGCGCGAGGGGCGGAACCGGGTGACCGCGTAGTTTGGAGTGCGCGCGGCCATGCCGCCGCTTTGGGTCGCGCGGCAAATGGCGGAACGTCTCAAAACTATCGGCTCATCGTTTGGACTGCGGCGATCGCAATCGCCGCTTTTCGACACCGGTATAAGAGAGCTGCGACTGCGGTCGCACGGTCGCAGCAGTCCAAATGAGACCGCGCAACCGCGCTACCCAAAGCGGCGGCATGGCCGCCGCACTCCACATCA
>DATKFO010000139.1:0-4246 GCA_035544355.1 Thermoanaerobaculia bacterium | reverse complement strand
CTAACGGGCAACGGGCAACGTCATGTCGTCATCCTTTGAAGCTGAACGAAATCTGTTTCGTCTCTTTCGCGCCGACCGTCACCTGCTGCTCCTGCGTGCCGTACTTCTCGTGCCACGCGACGAGCGTGTAGTTGCCCGGCGGGAGGTTGCCGATCGAGAACGTGCCGTTCATCTGCGAGACGCTGTGGAACGGGTGCGGCAGGACGACCATGTATGACTTCATCCAGCCGTGCACGTCGCACTTGATGCGGAACGGCGTCAGCTCGACTTTGTCGAATTTCTTCTTCGCGACCATGCCCTGCACCGGCTGGCCTTCGTTGAACGCGGAGTTGACCGCCGGCATCGCGTGCACGTTGTGCAGGGTCGCGTCGCTGTTCTTGATCTGAATCTCCTGGCCGGCCTGCACCGCGCTGACGTGCGGGTGGTATTGGCAGCCCTGCTGATCGAGCGTCGTCGGTGGCGGCGCCGGATAGTTTCCGGCGGGCGCGTTCTTCACGAACACGATCACGTTCGCGAGCTCGCCGGCCGGGCCGAGGACGACTTCTTCATCCTTCGCCGGAGTCGTGTGCTGCGACGCGCAATACGCATCGGCGCCCATCTGCAGACTGGCCATCGCGGGCGCGGCGCCTTCCAACTTCACCGTACCGCTGATCGTCGCCGCATCGGCGAGGACAGGTGCGGCCGCAGTCGCCGGAGCGGCTTCGGAGCCTGACGTATCCGCTGCCTGCGCGGTGTCGACCTGATCGTCCGTGCCATCGTCGACGACTTCCTTACCCTGTCCGCACGCGACGAGGAGCACGAGCGAACCTGCGAACAACATCGAGAGAAACTTCTTCATCGTTTTGACCTTTCGTTGATTCATTCGTTGCCGCTCACCGTCCGCCGGCCACTGGCGCCGGCGCGGGAGGCGCAGGCGGCGCAGGCGGGTTCACCGCCGGCACAGTCACGACCTCGGGACGCGCAAGCGTGCGCATCTCCGACGGTCCGATGCTCCAGATGTAGTCGCGGAGGTAGTCGGTCAATGCCACCGCATCCTTCATGGTGCGGCGCAATTCTTCTTCGTTGGTGAAGTACGGCAGCAGCGCGCTCTTGTGCGCCGCGAACTGCGGCGTGTCGATGGCCATCGCCAGCGGCGACTGGAATCCCCCGGTCGCGCCGTCGCGCGGGAAGTTCGTCGGCATGCGCGTACCGGGAATCATTTCGTCCGGACGGCGGATCCAGTCCGCGATCCATTCGTGACGCAGGCGCACGCGCGAGAGCGTCAGGTTCGGCGCGAGCGACTGCGCGTCGGCGACATTCGGCGCCGGCGGATTCGCCGGATCGACCTGCGTGATCGCGTGACACTGCGCGCAGCGCAGCATGGCAAAGACTTCCTTTCCGATCTCCGCGTTGCGCCGCGCAGGATCGGTGAGCCGCGCGGTGTCGAACTGCGCCGCACGTCCCTCGGCTGCGAACGCCGCGACGAGCTTCGCCGCTTCGTCATCGCTGAAGTGGAACGTCGGCATGCGCACGCTCAGCCACGGACGGATCTTCGTCACGCGCGGATCCTTGAGGAAGTTAAAGAGCCACGGCGACTGTGCGCGTCCGCCTTCCGGCGTGAGATCAGGCGGCAGGAAATTCGTGTCGCTGATGAGCGAGCCGATCGCGCGTCCCGAGTGATTGACGACGTGACACGCGCGGCAGTTGTGCTGCGAGATGAGCTTGCGCCCTTCTTCGACGATGCGCGCGCGCGAGTCGGCCGCGGCGAGACGATTCGCGTTGACTTTCTCTTTCGTCAACCCGAGGACGACCGTCGTGATGAGCCGCGCTTCCTCCTCCGAGAGGTGGAAGTTCGGCATCTTGAGTTTGTCGTTGTACGGCTTCGAGCGCTCGTCGTCGTAGATGCGCGGGTTGCGCACTTTGTTGTAAACCCACGACGGCACGGTGTGCTCGATGTGCTCGTGCTTGCCGTCTTCGTGCTCGTACGAGTGCACAAACCCGAAGTCGAAGAGGTGCGTCGCCTTCGAGCCTTCGATCGTGAGCTCGGTGCCGATCGGCTTCAAACCTTCGAAGCCTTTGATGTCGTGGCAGGAGTAGCAGCCGTATTTCTCGATCGATCGCTGCCCGAGGAACACGAGCTGATCGTTCTGCGACATCGAGTTCAGCCGCGTTTCGGCATCGCGATCGCTCAACGTGTTGACGAGATAGCCCTTCGTCAATTCGCGCACGGCTTTCGGATCGGCGGGACGCACCGGATCCGCGAGGAACTGCGGCTTCTGCAGCGTGACGAGATACGCGGTGACGTCGGCGGCTTCCTGATCGCTCAGGCGCAGGCTCGGCATCGGCGCGCTCGCGTAGTACGCCTTCGGATTCTTGATCCAGTTGTAGATCCAGCTCGCGCTGTCCTTCGTGCCGGTGCCGGTGAGGTTGAATCCGTAGTTGCGCTCGAGCGGGAAATCGGTGCGGCGTGCGACACGCATCGCGCCGCTCGTTTCATCTTTCACCGTTTCCTGCGCGACGTGGCATCCGAGACAGCCGACCGTTTCGACGATCTGCTTGCCGCGCGCTGCGTCGCCTGCACCCGGCGCGGGCCACGCGCGCTGCGTGGATTTCGAGAAGAGGTACGTGACGATCGAATGGACCTCGGCATCCTGATACTTGATGTTCTGCTCGCGCTCGAGCGGAGACACCGCGGGGCCGACCATGTTGCGCTGATAGAAGAACGACGGCATGCGCGTCGTCGGGCGGAACTTGCTCGGATTCGAGATCCAGCGTATCGCCCACTCCTTTGTGGTCTTCTCGGCAATGCCGTTGAGATCGGGACCCGGCTTGCGCAGATCGCTGAAGCGCCAGTTGTTGATCTTGTGGCACGCGTAGCAGCCGTACAGCTCGACCATCAGCGCGGCCTTCGTGATCTCCGGACCCTCGTCGACCTGCATCTGACCGGCGTGGCATTTCAGACAGCCGGCCTCGTAGTACTGACGCGGATACATCGGCGTCTCGAGGAAGGGCTGCGCCTCCCATCCCCAGTTGCGCTGACGGCGATTCTGCTCGACGGTTGCGCCGGTCGCATATCGCCACGGACGCAGCAGGTTCCCCGCGGTGAGCGCAGGCCACTGCTTCTCCCAGCGATGCTCCATCTTCGGATTCGGCGGCTGATGGCCGGCGCGTCCGAACTCGGTCGCGCGATCTCCGCCGCGATGGCAAACCGTGCATCCGTACTCGAGGTAGGGATGCGGTGACGCGGAGCCGACGAACGTGTCGAGGCGCGGATGCGTGCGCCACGGATTGAAGAGATCCTTCGGCGCGTCCTGAATGCGCTTGAGCTGCGCGATGCGCTCTTCGGTCTCGGCGCGCTTCGCGGGCTGAATCAGATTCTTGTCGAGCCTGCCCTGCAGCTCGGCGGAAAGGCGCTCCGCTTCCTTCTTCGATTCGAAGCCGGGGCGATCGATCGCGCGGTGGCACGTCATGCAGCGATCGACGCGCGGCACCGGCATGTAGTTCATCTCGATGAAAAGATCGCTGAGCACGACCTGATCGATCTTCAGCGTCGGATTGACGAAGTCGAGCATCGGCATGTTGAGGATGACGTTGCGCGACTCGGCGAAGTTCACGTTGCCGAGCTGTTTGTTCAGCAGCTCGATCGACGCGGTCAGTTCCTTTTTCCGATCTTCAACCGCTTTGATCTTTTCGAGCCATTGATCGACGCGCGCCTTCGCGGCGTCGCGCTCGCGCGTCGACTCCTGCAGTCGCAGATTGAGGTCGTTGACCTTCTTGAACTGCGCGTCGTACTCGCGCTGCTGCTGTTTGAGATCGGAGCGCTTCTGCACGATCGAGACTTCGAGCGTGTAGCGCTTCGCGTCGAGCACGGCCTTCGCGAAGCGATAGTCCTGATCGGCGGCGTAGTGCTTGCCTTCGCGATCGTCGAGCGCTTTCTGCGCGTCGAGGTACGCGGCGCGATGCTTCGCGACCTCGACCTGCCCCTGCCGGATCTCCTTGTCGAACGCCGCCAGCTTCGCGCGCGTCTTTGCATCGTCGGCGACTTTCAGCTCCTGCTCGATGCGCTCGCGCTGAATGCGCATGAACTCGACCTGGAACCACTTCCAGCCGCGGACGTAGTCGTACATGACGATGGCGCCGGTCACGCCGAGGAGCACGAGGCTCGACAGCGCGAAGATGAGGTTCAGACGCCTCATCGAGTAGTTGTGCGGAATGGGTTCCTGGGGTTTCATGCGTCGTCTTTGTAGGGGCGGCTTGCAGCCGCCCG
>DATKFO010000138.1:0-4082 GCA_035544355.1 Thermoanaerobaculia bacterium | reverse complement strand
CGCCGTCGATGAAGAGCTGCGCCTGCGGCGGTGCGTCGCCGTCGCCGTCGAGCACGATGCGCGTCCACGGCGTGACGCTGTTCGCGAGCCCGAGGCGGCGGGTGAGGCGCGGGTTGTCGGCTTTGATCGTGCCGCTGCCGGCGAGGATCGCGTCGTACTCCTCGCGCAGCGCGAGACTCTTCTCGCGCGCGGCTTCCGACGTGATCCATTGCGAGTCGCGCGTGACCGTCGCGAGTTTTGCGTCGAGCGTCACGCCTGCTTTGATCAGCACGAACGGCAGTTTTTGCGTGACGGCCCAGATGAATTTTTCGTTGAGGCGGCGTGCGTCCGATTCGAGCGTGCCGGTGATGACGTCGATTCCGGCTGCGCGCAAGCGTTCGATGCCGCGTCCGTCGACGACATCATGAGGATCGGTCATCGCGATGACGATGCGTGCGATGCCCGCATTGATCACGGCATCCGCGCACGGTCCGGTGCGGCCGTGATGCGAGCACGGCTCGAGCGTCACGTACATCGTCGCGCCGCGCGGATCGGTGCAGTTGCGCAGCGCTTCGATCTCCGCATGCGGCTCGCCGGCGCGGCGATGCCAGCCCTCGGCGATGATCTCATCGCCGCGCACGATCACGCAGCCGACCATCGGATTCGGGCTCGTCGAGTAGCGGCCGTTTTCCGCGAGCGCGAGCGCGCGGCGCATGAAGTGCTCGTGCGTCACGCGCGCGATTGTAAGAAAAAAAAGCGCCGGCGATTTCTCGCCGGCGCTTTCGTGGAAAAACGATGGTCGTGTTTTACGGCACTTGCAGGATGCGATAGCCCGAGAACGACTGGCCGCCGCGCACTGCCGTCGTCACGTACAAACGGATGCGCTGTCCGGCTTTCACCTTGTCGAGCGCGGCGCGGAACTGATCGGCGTTCTCGATCTTCTGTCCCTGCACTTCGCTGATCACGTCGCCCTCGTTGATGTTCGCCTCGCCCGCGGCGGAGACGTTCTTCACGCTGGTGACGACGACGCCGCGAACTGCGTCGCCGATGCCGTAGAGCTGGCGGTACTGTGTCGTGAGGTTGTCGACGGACCTGCCGAGGCGATTGCGAGCCGGCTCCGCCGCACTCTTCTCTTCCTCGGTATCCTCCGACTCATCGGGACGCTGCGCGGTCTTCGCGGTGACCGTCTTCTTCTCGCCGTTGCGGATGACCGTGATCTTCACGTTCGTGCCGACCGGCAAGTACGAGATGTAGTCGATCAGCTCGCGATTGTTGTGAATCGCCTTGCCGTCGACGTCGACGATGACGTCGCCCGCGAGGATGCCGGCTTTCGCGGCCGGAGTCCCCTCATCGACGTTCTGCACGAGCGCGCCCTGCGCGTTGGCCGCGAGGCCGAATGCTTCGCGATAGGCGTCGGTGAGGTTGTCGATGCGGATGCCGAGGTAGCCGCGCGTGACCTTGCCTTCCTTCAGCTGGCCGAGGAGGCGCTTCGCGGTGTTGATCGGCGTGGCGAAGCCGAGGCCTTGCGCGCCGCCGCCGCGGATCGCGGTGTTGATGCCGATCACTTCGCCGGAGATGTTGACGAGCGGGCCGCCGGAGTTGCCGAAGTTGATCGCGGCGTCGGTCTGGATGAAGTTCTCGAACGACGACGTCTCGCGGCTGAGGCCGAGGTTGCGGCCTTTCGCGGAGATGACGCCGACGGTGAGCGTGTTCTCGAACTGGAAAGGATTGCCGATCGCGATGGCCCAGTCACCCTTGCGGATGCGCTCGGAATCGCCGAGGGCGATCGAAGGCAGCGGGCGATCGGTGTCGATCTTCAGGAGCGCGATGTCCGTTGCCGGATCGCGGCCGATGATCTTCGCCGTCACCTTGTTGCCGCCGTTGCCGTTCTCGTCGGCGCCGTAGTGCACTTCGACTTTCGTGGCGCCTTCGACGACGTGGTTGGTGGTGAGGATGTAGCCGTCGGGCGAGATGATGAAGCCCGAGCCGCCGCTCTGCTGCCGCTGCTCGTCGTCATCGTCCTGCATCTGACGGCGGCGCGGGTTCTGCGGATCCGGGAAGAAAAATTCGAACGGATCCATGCCGCCGAATCCGCGCCGGCGCATGTCGCTGCCCTTCACGATCTCGGTGCTTTCGATCGAGACCACTGCGGGGGCGACGCGTGCGGCGACGTCGGCGAACGAGGGGATGGTGACCGAGGTGACGGGACCGGACGACGTCTGGATCGGCGTTTGTGCATTCGACTTCTTCATCAGGCCGAGATCGGCGCTGATGAGGACACCGAACGCGACCGACGCGATGATGATCGCAAGCGTCGACAGAATGCGTTTGGTGGATGAATTCATAGGTTTTGTTTGATTCCTCCTGGTGTGTGAGGCCTCGCGTGCAAAAGGTAAGGCCCTCTGCGCGGCAGGCATTCCCGCACGTTGAGACGCAGCGTCCGCCGGGAATGTTTCGCAGGGGGGTGGTTACGAATCGGAGAACGGGAGGAGGAGGGGATCGTTGCCCGTTGCCCGTCAGACGCGTTGCCCGGAAAACCGCCGGGCAACGGGCATCGGGTAACGGGCAACGACGTCGTTAGACCGTTCGCCTTCCGGCGATCAGGCGATAGACGAACAGCAGCACCATCGCGCCGATGATCGAGCCGATCCAGCCGGCGGTCGAATCGCCGCCGCGTCCGAGAAGCGTGGTCGCGAGGAAGCCACCGACGAACGAGCCGGCGACGCCGAGAAGAATCGTGACGATCCAGCCACCCGGGTCGCGTCCCGGCATGAGGAACTTTGCGATCGCGCCTACGATGAGGCCGAAAAGAATCCATCCAAGAATGTTCATGAACTTTCCTCCAGTTGAGACCGAGCCCGGAAAGGCTTGGTCAGTGTATGGTTGAGCAACTGAAGTGCCAGATAGGAGGAAGTCATGAAGCGTGTGCCCGCTCTCGTTGCCACATTGCTCAGCTTGTTCGCGATGACGCTCAACGCCGGCTGGAGCGGCTGGCAGATCGTTCCCGGAAACGGACTCACCGACGTCGCCCTCAACGCGTCCGTCTTCAACGGCAAGATGTACCTGTTCGGCAAGGGACTCGCCGACAACAAGGTGTACGTGAATCGCGGCAACCCGGACGGCAAGGGCTGGGGCGGTTGGAGCGAAGTGCCCGGCGGCGGACGCACGAACGCCGGCCTCGCCTCCGCGGCGTATCAGGGCTATCTCTATCTGTTCGGGAAAGGCGCCGGCGACGCGAAGGTCTACGTGGCGCGCATGAACGGCTCGGGCGTGTGGAGCGGCTGGATGGAAGTGCCGGGCGGTGGACTGAGCGACGCCGGGCCGAGCGCGCTCGTCTACAACAATCGCCTCTACCTGTTCGCCAAGGGACTCTCCGACAACAAGGTGTACGTGAACTCGTACAACAACACGAAGTGGACCGGCTGGACCGAAGTCCCCGGCAAGGGCCTCACCGACGTCGCCCTCGGATCCGTCGCCTATCGCGGCAAGTTGTACCTGTTCGGGAAAGGACTCGCCGACAAAAAGGTCTACATGGCCTGGATGACCGTCTCGGGCGCGTGGAGCGGCTGGACCGAAGTCCCGGCAGCCGGCCAGACGAGCACCGGCATCGCCGCAGCAACGCTGAGCGATCGCCTGTATCTCTTCGCGCCCGCCGCGAACCACAAGGTCTACGTCAACACATTCGCCGGCACGAAGTGGACAGGCTGGATCGAGCTCCCGGGCGGCGGATCGACCGACTCGGCGCTGGCCGCGACGACGTCGATGACGCACCTCGCGCTCTTCGGCAAGGGACTCGCGGATCACAAGGTGTACGTGGATGTGATGAGTCCGTAGTTACGGGTGATGCGTTACCGCGTTATCGGGTTACCAGAGGGACGGCAGTGATGGGAGACGCAGAATCAAATTCACGTTCGAGACAGCGCGGAGTCACCCTCTGAAAGCTCCCAGGATTTCGTCCTTTTGCGATGCGCCCATTGTCGGCCGGTTTGGTGTCTCTATTCGTTGTCGAGCATCGCCTGCTCGTTTATTAGTGGCTGTTGACTCACACGATGAATCGGCCTTACTTCAAAGCGTCCATTGAGGAGTTGGAAGCAGCGTTCGCA
>DATKFO010000137.1:0-2608 GCA_035544355.1 Thermoanaerobaculia bacterium | reverse complement strand
CTTCAGCGCGTGGGGAATGGTCGATGCATTGAATGCCGCGCGCGCAATCGCGCCGTCCTCGTTCTCGAGCGGAGGCGGAAACGGCGGAGGAGGAGGCGGCGGCGGAACGACCTCGCCGCTGGCACCCCGCAAGCGCCATTCGACGAAGTCGTAGGTCCTATACAATCCGCGCGCGAAAGGAACACACCACGATGCGGATCGGCGTACCGACCGAAATCAAAGACAACGAATATCGCGTGGGCATGACGCCGTCGGGCGTGCGTGACCTCGCCTCTGACGGCCACGAAGTTCTCGTCCAGAAAGGCGCCGGCAACGGCAGCGGCTTCTCGGACGACGAGTATCAATCCGCGGGCGCGAAGATTCTTCCCGACGCCGACGCTGTCTACAGCGAGGCGGAGATGATCGTGAAGGTGAAGGAGCCGATCGAGGCCGATCTCAAGCGCCTCAAGAACGGCCAACTGCTCTTCACGTACCTGCACCTCGCACCGGTTCCCGATCTCACCGCTACGCTGCTCGAGAAAAAGATCATCGGCGTCGCGTACGAGACGATCACCGATGAGCGCAAGCGCACGCTTCCGCTGCTCACGCCGATGTCCGAGGTCGCGGGGCGCATGTCTGTGCACGTCGGCGCGTATTACCTGCACAAGCCGAACAAAGGCCGCGGCGTGCTCCTCGGCGGAGTTCCGGGCGTGCTTCCCGCCGACGTCGTGATCATCGGCGGCGGCGTGGTCGGCACGAACGCCGCGAAGATGGCCATCGGCCTCGGCGCGCGCGTCACCATCCTCGACACGAATCTCGAGCGCCTTCGCTATCTCGACGACATTTTCAAGGGAGCGATCCAGACGCTCGCGTCGAACAAAGCGCATCTCGAAGACGCCGCGCGTCACGCCGATCTCCTGATCGGCGGCGTGCTCATCCCCGGCGCCGCGGCACCCAAGCTCGTCACGCGCGCGATGGTCGGCGAGATGAAAAAAGGAGCCGTCATCGTCGACGTCGCCATCGATCAGGGCGGCTGCGTCGAGACCGCCCATGCGACGACGCACTCCAATCCCGTCTACGAAGTCGACGACGTCGTGCACTACTGCGTCGCAAACATGCCCGGCGCCGTGCCGCGCACGTCGACGATCGCCCTCACGAACGCGACGCTGCCGTACACACGCATCCTCGCGAAGCATGGCTTCGAGCGCGCCGTGCGCGAAAACGCCGGCCTCGCCGAAGGCGTGAACGTCTACAAAGGCGAGATCACGTACGAAGCCGTGGCGTCGTCGCAGGGTCGCAAGTACACGGCGTTGTCGGAACTGCTTTGAACCAGTGGGCCGTTCGCAGTTGGCAGTGGGCAGAAGAACGACGTGGTTCTGCTCCTGCCAACTGCCCATTGCCTACTACAAGCCGCGCTAGCAGCGAATCATCATGACCACCATCCGCGTCGCACTCCTCCGCGGCGATGAATTGCAAACCGGCGACGAGTCGCTGATCGACGCGTGGAGCGCGGACTCCGACGCCAAGCTTTGGGTCGATATCCAGAATCCCGCGCACGAGATCATCGAGCCGTTGCTCGAGCAGCGGTTCGGATTTCACGAGCTCGCGGCGGAGGACTCGCTGTCGGGCACGTCGCTGCCGAAGTACGACCCTTTTCCGACACACGACTTCTTCATCTTCCGCGCGGTCGACGTGAACGTCACCGAGCATCGGTCCGAGACGTACAAGCTCGCCACCTTCCTCGGCCGCAATTTTCTCTTCACCATTCACGTCGATCCGCTCGCCGCGATCGAAGACGTCTGGAGTCGCTTGCCTGCGGATCGTCGATTGCTCAGGAACGGTCCCGACTTCGCGCTCTATGCCGTCGTCGACCAGATCGTCGACGCGCACTTTCCGCTGCTCGAGCAGATCGAGGAATGCGTCGACGACCTGCAGGACCGCATCTTCGACTCGGCCGACTCCGCGCATCTCGACGAGCTGCTGCATCTCAAGCGCGACGTGAACGTGCTCCGGCGCCATTCGCTGCCGCAGCGCGAGCTGCTGAATCAGATCTCGCGCGGCGACGCGAAGTTCATCCAGCCGCAGCACCTCATCTACTTCCGCGACATCTACGACCACATGTTCCGCATCAGCGAGACCATCGACGTCGATCGCGATCAGATGTCGGGAACGATGGAGGCGTATCTCTCGGTCGTCGCGAATCGCACGAACGAGATCATGAAAGTGCTCACGATCTTCTCGGCGATCATGCTGCCGCTCACGCTGATCGCGGGTGTCTACGGCATGAACTTCAAACAAATGCCGGAGCTGTTTTGGCCGCTCGGCTATCTGTACGCGATCGGCCTGATGATCGGCGTCGCGATCGTGATGATCCTCTGGTTCTGGCAAAAGGGCTGGATCACGCGATCGGAGAAGCGGCGCAAGCGCAAGGAGTGAGTGTCGTCGCGCGTTCCACCGCCGCCCACGAGGGTTCGGGCGGCCGCAGGCCGCCCCTACAGGACGCGATCTTATTCTGAGCTATACTCACCTTCGGTCCTGCCCACCGATCAATCCACCAACCCCGAGGTCCGTCCATGCTCCGCAGATTCGCCGGAGTTTTCTTCCTGTTGTTCGCCAGCTCTTCTCTCCA
>DATKFO010000136.1:0-2450 GCA_035544355.1 Thermoanaerobaculia bacterium | reverse complement strand
GGTCATCAGCATGCCGCCGGGTGCGAGGAGTTTGAGCGCGTGGAGGTTGACGTCTTTGTAGCCACGTGCGGCGCGATCGACGTCGCCGCGTGATTTCGCGAACGCGGGCGGATCGCACACGATGAGATCGAAGCGCTCGCGCGTCTGGCGTACCCACGAGAACGCATCGGCGACGGTGAAGTGCGCGTCGAATGCGTTCAGCGCGTAGTTCTCGCGCGCGAGCTCGATCGCGCGCGAGGACACGTCGACGTTCTCAACACTCGTCGCGCCACCGGCCGCGGCGTACACGCCGAACGCGCCGGTGTACGAAAAGAGGTTCAGCGTGCGGCGTCCTGATGCGAGTGAACGCGCGAGTCTGCGATTCTCGCGTTGGTCGAGAAAGAAGCCGGTCTTCTGTCCTTCGCTCGGATCGACGCGAAACCGCAAACCACTTTCGACGATGTCGGCGGATGCGGTGATCGGCCTCGACTCCAGCGTCAGCCGCTCCAACTTTCGCGCGGGGAGATCGTTCTTGAAATAGATCGCGCGCGGTGCGAGCGCGCGTTGCAATTCGTCGACGACGATCGGCGCGAGTTGATCGAGTCCTGCGTTTGCGATCTCGACCACGACGAGGTCGTTGTAGCGATCGACGACGAGTCCGCTGAGCTCATCGCCTTCTGCGTTGATCACGCGCGCGGCGTTCGTCGCTTCATCGAGAATCGATCGGCGCCGTGCGATCGCTGCTGCGATGCGCGCACGGAAGAGCGACTCGGTCAGCTCTTCGTCGCCCCACGTCAGCACACGCAGGCGAATCTGCGAATGGCGCGAGTGCAATCCGGACGCGATGCGTGTGCCGGATGCGTCGAGAAGATCCGCGAGCGGCGCGTCGTCGGGGCCGCTCTCGCGTCCGATCGCGCCCGCGAAAATCCACGGATGACGATTCTTCACCGCACCTTCGCGGCCAGGCTTCAAGGTGATGAGACGTCGTTCGGTAAACACGGACATATAATCACCGCGAATGGCGCCCCCGAAGACAAAGAAGTTCCACACGCAGTGCCAGGAAGAAGTGTACCGGCAGGTGAAGACGTATCTCGATGAGCTCTGCGACGAGCACTTCGATGACGCCGAGCATTGCGACTTCTATCTGAAGTACGGCTCGACCGTGCTCGAGATCTCCATCGATCCCTACGAAGAAGACGACGCGGTCATCGAGATCCTCGCGTTCTGCGTGCAAGGCGTCGAGCCGACGTTCGAGCTCGCGCAGGAGCTGTTGCGCCTCAATTCCGAGGTGCCGCTCGGCGCGTTCAGTATGTGCGACGACGACATTTTCTTCTCCCACTCCTTCCTCGGCAGGCGCCTGCGCGGCGAGCAGCTGATTGCGTCGCTCGACAGCGTCGCCAGCATCTCCGATCTCTACGACGAGAAACTGGTCGCGAAGTACGGCGGCGAGACGGCGCTCGAGCGGATGCGCAGCGACGCGAAGCGCCGCCGCACGCACACGGAAGCGTCGAACAACTGAAGGCATATCGATTGCTGTATCGATCGAGCATGACCCGAGCGACCGGCGTACTTGCAGTCGCGCTCGTTGCCGTTCTTGCATCCCGATGCACCGGCGATTCGACGAGCACGGCCGTGAAAAAGCCTGCTGCGAAACAGACCCAACAGCAGGCCGCGGCAACGCCCGTCGACGCGCGCAAATCGATCGAATCGATCAATCCCGCGATTCCGGTCTACGCAGGCGCCGACTTCCGCGCCGATCTTACGCACAGCGATGAAGTGACGATCCGCGATCAATACGGACCGGGCGCGAATGTCTACACGCTCGCTACCGACGACTCGTTCCCGCAGGTCTACCACTACTACACAACGTACCTCGGCCAGTTCCGCGCGTTCCCCGCGCAGGACACGTGGCCGCCCGAAAACAAGGAGTGGCGCACGTACGAAGTGCAGCTCAATCAGGCGATGCAGGATCCGTTCATCCCCGGCAGCTCGCTCGACGTGAACGGCAAGCAGGTCGTGTTGCAGCTCGCGGAGACGGAGGCGGATCAGGGAACGGTGATCCGCTACATCGTGACGCCGCGCGGTCCGGTACCGCCAACCGTCGCGTCATCGCAGTAGAGTCGTGAGTTGATGTTTCGCCGCATTCTGATTCCGACGGATTTCTCCACCGCTTCCGAGTGGGTGTTCGACGATGCCGTGCGCATCGCCGGCGCGCACGGCGCGGAGGTCATCATCCTGCACGTGCGGATGACGTGGGGATCGGATCCCAATGAGTTGCGGTTCCCCGCGGATCCTTCGTTGTACGAGTACGCGGAGACGCAGGAGCTCGAGCGCCTGCGCGATCGCGTGCGTCGCGCGAATGCATCGGTTGAAACGCGACTCGTCGTGCGACAAGCACCCGATCCCGGCGAAGAGGTCGGACGCGCGGCCGCGGAGCTCGGCGCGGATCTCGTCGTGATCGCGACGCACGC
>DATKFO010000135.1:0-2774 GCA_035544355.1 Thermoanaerobaculia bacterium | reverse complement strand
ATGCGGCCCTCTTCGATGCGCAGATCGATGCTGTCGAGCGCAATCGTCGAGCCGAAGACTTTGCGAAGGCCGCGCGCCTCTATGCATGCCATGGCTTCAGCTCGCCTCCTCTTTCGTGTCCGGCGACGACGGGCGCGCTGTGCCGGCATCCAGCAGTTCCTGCGGCGTGAGACCGAGCCGCTGAATCGTCGCGTGGATCCTGGGCCACTGCTCCTCGAGAAACTTCTGGCGCTCGCCCGCGAGCAGTAGACTGCGCGCGCCGGTCTTGATGAACATGCCGAGGCCTCGCCTCTTCTCGACGAGCTCGTCGTCGACGAGCTGCTGGTAGCTCTTCAGGACGGTGAGCGGATTGACGCGATACTCTGCCGCGACGTTGCGCACGGACGGCAGCGGATCGCCTTCGTTGAGCACGCCGTCGAGGATCATGGCGACGACGCGATCGCGGATCTGGCGGTAAATCGGCTGGCTGTCGTTCCATTCGCGTTCCATCCTGTCGCCCGTTATATAGTGTTGTAGTTAACTACAACACTATACGTGATGACAAGCCTTTTGTTGCGATCACGGACAAGATCCACAAAAGAAGGCGGTTACGGGAGGCCTGGCGTGGTGGGTGGTGGGCAGCGGGGTGGAAATGATTCCATCCATGGATGGAACGGAAGGCAGCGGCGAAGAGAAAAAAGCCTGCGCTGGAGAGAAAAAAGTCTGCGGCGAAGAGAAAAAAGCCTGCGGCGAAGAGAAAAAAGCCTCCGGCCGAGCAACGAAAGCCTGAGGCCAGGCCGGGAAAGGCTGGGGTGGAGGCAGCGAAGGCAGACAGCTACGGGCAAAGTGCACAAAAGAAGGCAGTTAAGGGAAGGACGGCGCGGCCGGACCTGTTCGCTGAACCCATGACCGACACGATTCGAAAGGCCGAACCGCGCGATCTGGAAGCCCTCGGCCAGCTCGGCGCGATGCTCATGCGAACGCACCACGACTTCGATCCCCAGCGGTTTCTCGCGCCGGGCCGAGGATCGAGCCGCGGCTACGCGTCCTTCCTCGGCGACGTCCTCGACTCCCCCGACGGCTGCATCTTCGTCGCGGAGCGCGACGGCCTCATCGCCGGCTACGTCTACGCCGCACTCGAGCCGCTGTCCTGGAAGGAGTTGCGCGGCCCGGCCGGCTTCATTCACGACATCGCCGTAGCCGAGGACGCGCGGCGATCCGGCATCGCAACGAAACTCATGCACGTCGCGATCGACTGGCTCCGCGAGCGCGGCGCGCCGCGCGTGATCCTGTGGACCGCCGCGCCGAACGAGACCGCGCAGGCGCTGTTCCACGACCTCGGATTTCGGGACACGATGCAGGAGATGACGTTGGAGTTGTGAGGGTCGTTGAGAAGGTGAAGTGTCCGCGCTTCGAGCGCGCCCGCGAAGCGCATCGAGTGGACCCGAGATAAGATGGAGCCGAGGTCGAGATCCTCGATGAACTGGAAAGAGAATTTCCCGCAAGCACCTTCTTGCGCCTCGAGGTTCTTCCGCAAGCTGTTTTCAACAAGCGAGTCGCCGAAGCAGCGTTCTATGAGGCTTTCTTCTCGACGGTGACGCGGAAATCGTGCTGTCGTCGCGGCCCGCAACTCCTGGCGAGTGGCACGCGCAGGACAAACTGAGAGCATGTCCTACGTTCGACAACACAGTGACGTGAACTAGGCCCTCATCCTCACAACCCCTCCACCACCGCCCTGCGATCAATCCGTATCCCTCCGCGCTCGGGTGAAAGTGATCGGTCGCGCTGCGTCGTTCGCGGTGCGCGAACAAGTCCGCGATCGGGCCACGGTCACGTTCGCGTCGTTGCTGAAGCGCTCGAGGAGTTTGCTCCACCAGATCGCGACGAAGCGATCGGTTTACGACGACAATACGCGCCATGCGACGCACACTTCTCGCCTTCGCTCTCGCATTCGCGCTCGTCCCCACCCTCGCCCACGCTACGTTCTCGATCGTCGCGCGCGATCCGCAGGCGCACGAGCTCGGGATCGCGGTCGCGTCGCGCTTCTTCAGCGTCGGCAGCGTCGTGCCGTGGCTCGACGCGCGCTCCGGTGCGGTCGCGACGCAGGCGAACGCGAACGTGACGTACGGCCCGCGCGGCCTCGAGCTCCTCGGCAACGGACTCACCGCCGACGAAGCCCTGAAGGTTCTGCTGCGCGGCGATGCGAATGCGAAGTCGCGGCAGGTCGGCATCGTCGGCGCGGACGGCTCGTCGGTCTCGTACAGCGGACCCGAATGCATTTCGTGGGCGGGCGGCCGCAGCGGACCCGATTATGCGATCCAAGGCAACATCCTTGCCGGCGAGCAAGTCGTCATCGCCGCGGAGAAAGCATTTCTCGCGACGAAAGGCTCGCTCGCGCAACGCATCTACGCCGCACTCGTCGCGGGCGACGCGGCGGGCGGCGATTCGCGCGGACGTCAATCCGCCGCGCTGATCATCGTGAAGGAAAACGCCGGCTACAACGGCGGCAGCGATCGCGCGATCGACATCCGCGTCGACGACCACACCGATCCGATCAAGGAGCTCGGCCGCCTCCTCGGGCTCGCCGAAACGAATTACGCGTGGACCGCCGGCTGGACCGCGTTCACGGAGAAGCGATTCGCCGATGCACTCGCCGCGCAGGAGCACGCCGCGGAGCTCGCACCCGAAAATCCGGAGCTGCTCTACGACCTCGGCGTGATCCGACTCGCGGCCGGCAAGAAAGCGGAAGCGATCTCCGCACTCGAAAAAGCGCTGCGCCTGAATCCGAAACTGAA
>DATKFO010000134.1:0-3119 GCA_035544355.1 Thermoanaerobaculia bacterium | reverse complement strand
CCGACGCTCGACGAGCTGGAGGCGCGTTATGTGCGGCGCGTTCTCGTCTTCACCAAGGGGAATCTCTCGAAAGCCGCGAAGATCCTCGGCGTGAATCGCAAGACGCTCTATCGGATGCGTGACGAGCTGTCCCAAAATGTCCCGAGTGATGCATCCTGGGACATTCACTGATAATCGGCTGAGAATGCGATGGTTACGGGCATGAAATTCGAGACTGATGATGCGTTGGGACAATTTGTCCCATCGCCTCGCCCGGCTTGATTTTCGGCGAGTTCGTGTAAACTACGCGCCGTCAGAAACTTAGGAGGGTTTGCGCTGATCCGGCATCACTGGCAGCCGCGTTGCGAAGGGGTGGTCCCGACCAATGAGGGGGGCAACCATGAACAACTTCGCACAAACTCGCACCGGCAAGCTCGAATCGGCGTTCTCGGCCAGCTACCTGCTGCCCACCATGCTGGCCGTCAATACCTGCGCGCTGTTCGCGCTGGAGCGTCTCGGCGGTATCCCGGAGTGGATCAAGACCGCGACCGCACTTTTCCTTTCTTTTTGACACCCACTTCGCTCAGGACACTCGCGTAATGACGGCAACAGCGGAGCGGCAGATGGAGTTGACTCTCCCGATGATCCCGGACATCGAGATCGCTGCCGCGCGAGCGGCCGGCAACCTCGCTCGAGAGCTCGGCATGAGCACCGAGAAGATCGACGAGATGACGCACGCGATCATCGAAGCCTGCATCAACGCCCGCGAGCACTCCGGTAGCGAAGACCGCCGCATCTATGTAAGATTCGTCGGCACTTCGCCCAGCGAGGGGAATCCGCGCATCGACGTCTGGATCACGGACCACGGCCGGGGTTTCAACGTGTCGGAGGCCCGAACCCGTCGCAAGACCCTCGGACCGGCGCACAAGCGCGGATGGGGTCTCCAGATCATCGAGGCGCACATGGACGAAGTCGACATCTCGACGACGGCTGAAGGCACGACGCTGCACATGGTGAAGTTCGAGAACAAATCATGACGGACGAATTGAAGGTCACTGTCGATCGGCGCCCGAACGGCGCGATCCTCTACACGAAGGGCTACATCAACAATGTCGGGGGCGAAGAGATCGCCAACCGCGCGTACGAATTGATGGATCAGGACGTCCGCCTTCTCCTGCTCAATCTGCGCGAGACGAAGATCGTCAACTCCATCGGCATCAGCATCCTCATCGAGATCATCGAGAAGATGTCCGACAAGGGCGGCAAGATCTCGTTCTGCTCCCTCACTCCCGTCATCAACAAGACCTTTCAGATCATGGGGCTCGCGAATTACGCGCAGATCTTCAATGACGAAGACTCGGCGCTGAAAGAGCTCGCTTTGTAGAGTTGCAGAGTTCCATAGTTGCAGAGTTGCAGAGTCCGCTCTGATTCCTCTGCAACTATGCAACCCTGCAACTCTGCAACTAGACTCTCCGCGCAATGCCCCTCCTCCATCGTTTCGAGGACTTCGTCCAGGAGCTTCAGCAGCTCGAGCATGCCGCATCGAACGCGCAAGGCTCGCTGATCCTCGAAGTCTTCACGCGCCACACGCCCTTCGAGCTCGGCGCGCTGTATCTGCGCGACCGTGACGCACAATTCCGGCTCTCCGCGAAATCGCCGCAGCTCGTGGCGCCGGAGATTCTGCAGACGGAGTCGCATGCCGAGGGGGCTTTGGAGCCTTCGCCCGGTGTGGTGGTGCCTTTGCGGAACTCGCGGGAGAACTTCGGAGTGCTCGCGCTCGCGCGCGGATCGGCGACGGAAGACGATCTCGCATTCGTGCGCGCGGCGTCGACGCTGCTCAGCGTGCTGCTCACGAATCATCGGCTCGTCGCGGAAAAGAGTGAAGGCGAGCTGCAGCTCAAGTATCGACTGCTCGAGCTCGAGTCGCTGTACGACATCGGACTCTCGATCGCCTCGACGCTGAACATCGACGAGCTCGCGGAAGAGATCATCATTCGTACGATCTCGCTGATGAATGCGCGCCGCGTCGCGTTGTATCTGCGGCAGGGCGACGGATTCAAATTGCATCAATCGATCGGCGAAGCGCGCGAGCTCGATCCCGATCTCGCCGCGCGTCTCGTGTTCGAAGGCGAGCCCGTTTCGTTCGAGGGCGGAGCCGATTGTCTGTTCCCCGACTGCTCGACGTTCGTCGCCGTGCCGATTCGCGGCAACAACAACGTGATCGGCGTGCTCGCCGCAGCCGATCGCGAAACGCGCGAAGGCGGCATCGCACCGTTCGAAAAGAACGAGCTGCAACTCCTCTCGATGTTCGCGAATCAAGTCGCGATCGCGCTCGAAAACGCGCGTCTGCATCGCGATGCGCTCGAGAAGCAGGCGATGGAGCAGGACCTCAAGCTCGCGGCGACGATCCAGCGTGACATTCTTCCGCGCTCGATCCCGGTGATCGAAGGCCTCGAGCTCGCGGCGCTCTCGCGTCCCGCGCGCCAGGTCGGCGGCGACTATCACGCGTTCTTCGAGCAGGAAGGCATCGTCACGATGCTGCTCGCCGACGTCGCCGGCAAGTCGATGCCCGCGGCGCTGCTCGTGTCCGCGTTGCATGCAGCAGTGCAGTTGCTCTTCGCGGAAGGCCACGAGCTCGGCGAGATCGCGACCGATCTCAATCGCCACATTCACAAATGGTCGGCGGAGAACAAGTTCATCACGATGGTGATGGTGTCGATCGACCGCGAGCACGAGACGCTGCGCTTCGTGAACGCGGGCCACAATCCCTGCTACATCATGCACGGCGACCGTCTCGAAACGATCAAGTCGCACGGCCTCCCGATCGGCATCCTCGGCCAAACGCGCTACATGACCCAAACGCGCCCGTTTCCCGCCGGCTCCGCAGTCGTGCTCTACAGCGACGGCATCACCGAAGCGGAGAACGAAGAGGGCGAAGAGTTCGAGAACCCGCGCCTCGAAGAAATCCTCACCGCGAACGCCGGCGCATCGGCCGCCGAGCTGCGCGATCGCATCGCCGCCGCCGTCGACGCCTTCGTCGGCGAAGCGCCGCAGAAGGACGACCAGACGCTCGTCATTTCGAGGATGTAGTGAGAGCGGTAGGCAGTGGGCAGTAGGCGGTGGGCAGAGGATTGAACCCG
>DATKFO010000133.1:0-8906 GCA_035544355.1 Thermoanaerobaculia bacterium | reverse complement strand
TTCCGTCATCGACGACACCGGCTACGAAGCGACGGCTCTGCTCTTCCTCAGCGGTGATCGCTTTATGGAAGAGCTCGAGGTCAACGTCGTCGAACTGCCGGTCACCGTCAGCGACGCGAATGGAGTGCCGATCACGAATCTCGAGCAGAAGAACTTCACCGTGCTCGAGAACGCGAAGCCGCAGAAAATCAACACGTTCAATTTCGCATCGAACCTTCCGCTCTCGCTCGGCGTGCTCGTCGATCACTCGGGCAGCATGGAAAAGCGGATGAAGGAGACGAAGGAAGCGGCGATCGGATTCTTCAAGAGCATCATCAAGCCCGCCGATCGCGCGTTCATCGCCGGCTTCGCGATGGATCCGACGCGCAACGCGCCGTTCGTCACGAACATCTCCGCGCTCGAGCAGCAGGTGAACGCGGTGCCGGACGCGGGCGGTGGCACGTCGCTCTACGACGCGATCGTGACCGGGCTCTATCGATTCCGCACGCTGCAAGGCCGCAAGGCGCTGATCATCCTCACCGACGGTGAGGACACGACCTCACGCCTCGGCTACGACGACATGCTCACGTACGCGCGCGCGTCGCGCGTTCCGATGTACTTCATCGGCATCGGACTCGGCTTCGGCGATTTCTCCGGAACGGGAAAGATGAAAGCGCTCGCTGCCGAAACGGGCGGCGTCGTGTATCTGATCAAAGATGTGAAGCAACTGCCGGAAACGTACGCGCAGCTGGAGAAAGATCTCCGCTCCCAATATCTGATCACCTACTCGACCGAGAGCACGAAGAAGGATCAGAGCTACCGAACCGTCGAGGTGAAGGTTGACCGTCCCGATGCCAAAGTTCGCACGATTCGCGGCTTTATTCCTTAGCGCGGCCGTCGCGCTGGGCGCGCACGCTGCCGATCTGCGTCCGATCAAGGATCCAGCGCAGATTCGCTCCGTGTTTCCCGCGGCGGCGAAGCTGCGCGTGTTGAACGTGTGGGCGACGTGGTGCGTGCCGTGCGTCGCGGAGATGCCCGACCTGCGCGTGATCGACGAGACGTTCGGCAGCGAAGTCGCAATCACCGGCGTGTCGCTCGACGACATGATTCCCGGCACGGAGCGCGAGAAGGTCGTCGCGTTTCTCGACAAGCAGAAGATCGCGTTCACCAACATCTACTACACCGGCAACGCCGACGACCTCGGCGAGCTGCTCGATTTCGACGGCGAGATCCCGATCACGATCGTTTACGACGCGCGTGGCAAAGAAGTGTGGCGCCACCGCGGCCGGCTCAATCGCGAGGAAACCATCGCGCAACTGCGCGACTTACTCAGGAGGAAATGATGAGGAAGCTGTTTGTTTTAGCCCTGCTGCTCACGGCCGTCGTCGCATGCGCGGACGACGAAGTGGCCATCGGCTCGAAGGCGCCGAAGTTTTCGCTGCCCGACACCGTCAACGGCAAGACCGTCGCGTTCAACCCGGGCGACGGCAAGCTCTCGGTCGTCGTGTTCACGTGCAATCACTGCCCGTTCGCGAAGGCCTTCGAGCCGCGCATCATGGAAGTGGCGAAGAAGTATCAGGCGAAGGGCGTCGTGTTCTACGCGGTGAATCCGAACGACGACAACAAGTATCCCGAAGAGACCGCGGAGCTGATGAAGTCGCGCGCGACGAGCAAGGGCTACACGTTCCCGTATCTCAAAGATGGGGACAGCACCGTCGCCAAAGCGTACGGCGCACGCGTGACGCCGCACGTGTTCGTCGTCGATGAAAAGGGAGTCGTGCGTTATCGCGGCTACGTCGACGACAGCGCGAAACCGGAAGAGCGCAAGACGACGGGTCTGAGCGACGCACTCGACGCGCTGCTCGCCGGCAAGCAGGTCGCGAACAACGCGACACGCGCGTTCGGCTGCAGCATCAAGTTCAAGACGTAGATTTTGGAGTGCGGCGACCGCAGTCGCCACTTTTTTACAGCCCGCGCGAAAGTGTCAAAAAGCGCCGACTGCGGTCGGCGCAGTCCATATCATTTCCGCAACCTCTCGTACGAGCTGCGCAGCATCGTCACGCGCTTCACGTAGTTTCTCGTCTCCGGAAACGGAATCGACTCGAGGAACTCGTCGAGCGGTTTCTTTGGCGCGGCGCGGCGCCACTTCGCGACATTGCCCTGCCCCGCGTTGTAGGACGCGACGGCCAGGTACGTATTGCCGCCGAAGAGATTCACGAGCATTTTCAGATGCGTCGTTCCGAGCTCCACGTTCACTGCGGGATTCTCGAGACGCGAGTCGGCGAAGGCGATGTTCAAGCGGCGCGCGAGCTCGCGCGCAGTCGGAGGCATGAGCTGCATGAGTCCCGTCGCGCCGACGCGTGAGCGCGCTTTCGGATCGAAGTAGCTTTCCTGAAGGATCAGCGCCATCACGAGATTCGGATCGAGTCCATTGCGCTTCGCGTATTTCTCGATGTCGTCTTCGTAGCGGATCGGGTAGTACATCCGCACGAAGTACTTCGGCACGGAGTCCTGCTCGACAGTCGCGAGCTGTGGCCACGCGACGCGCAGCGATCGATACGCGAGCACGCGACTGCCCATCGCGTTGTAGTAATCGGCGAGCAGCGATTCGGAGTAGTGGCGATTCTGCGGGCGCGCGTTGCGGCGAATCTCCGGCAGCGCGACGGCGGGTTGTTGCAACGCGATCAATTCGTATCCGAGTCGGAGCTCGGCGGGCATTTCCTTTTCGGCGAGCTGCTCCCAATCGGGACGCTCGACGTCGAGCGGATTCGCCGCCGACTCGCGGACGTTGCCGGCGCGTGACTCCGCGTGAATCGCGTAGAGATCATCGTACGGCGCGGACGCGAGGCGTCTGTAGATCGCGCTCGCTTCGTCTTTCGCGCCGAGGCGGTCGATCGTGCGGGCGTACCAGTAATCGTTTTGGCGCCGGACGTTAGGATGCGTGTAGTGATCGGCGATGAAGCGGAAGAGCGGCTTCGCGCCGTTGAGATCGCCGCGCGCGTACGCGGCCCACGCTTTGTCCCAGAAAAACTGCAAGCCGGGATCGGCGCTCGGATCGAGCGCGATGATCTGCGGCACGAGCTCGCGAACGTAGTCGTCCTGATTTTTCACGATCGCGCGCGCGCACAGCGCATTGAGTGCCTCGAGCCGCACCGCGTCGTCGATGCGAAGCGAGAGCACGTCTTTCAGACGCTCCGACGCGAGGCGATCGAATTCGTCCTTCTTTTTCTTCTTCGCGAGATCGACGAGCTTGACCTGCTTCGGGACGATCCCGTACTTCGGCTTCTTCACGAAGTGGCGTTTCTTGCCTTTGCCGACGCCCACGCGAATGGTGCCGATCTGCTTTCGCTCTTTGACGATCTTGATCACGGTCGGATCGATCGAGTCGGAGAGGATGCGGTAGTTGCGCGCGGCAGTGCGCAGCGCGGGGATCGCGTATTTGTACGGACCGGGCGCGAGCGGCTCGAGCAGTTTGTTCGATTCCTCGTAGCGGCGAACCGCCTGCAACGTGATTCCGCGCTCGAGCGTGAGCTCGAGCTTCATCGAAGACGGTGCGGCGGGAGCGAGCGCGTCGAGCTCTTCGAGTGCGGATTGCGCGTCGCCGTCGCGACGAAGATGCTCTGCGCGTACGAGCCGCTCGTGATGCGTGAGCTTGAGCGGACCATCGTCCGTGGTCGAAGTCAGCGAGCGAAAGACAGCGATCGATTCCGCTGCCTGCGGCGCGCGCGGACTCTCGACGATCGTTGCGCGAGCGGCGTCGAGCATCGCGGCAGGATCGCCGTGCGCGAACGCGGCCTCGATGTGTTGCCATCGTGCGGTTCCGGCGACGGAGGGTTGATCTGCATTGGCGGCGAGCGACGCATAGACATTCGCTGCGTGACGCCAATCGTCGTTCGCTTCGTAGAGCCCCGCGAGATTGAACGCTGCGTCGGCCGCGTAAACCATGTTCGGCTTGCGGCGCCAGAGTGTCGCGAGCGTCGCGCGCGCGGCGGTCGTGTTGCCGGCGAGTTGATAGCCGTTCGCCAGGTAATAGAGGCGGTACTGCTCGACGGCGCGCGATCCGAAATCAAACGACGCGAGTTGCTTCACCGCTTCGTCGCCGTCATCGCCATGCAGCGCATCGAGTCCCGATGCGAATCGCTCGCGCAGTTTCGCGAGATCGGGTGGCGCCTGCGGATGCGTTTCGACGTATGTCTCAACCTGCTCCCGCCGCTGGACGTACAGCGTCAGCGCGACGATCGCCGCGCCGACGACGATGAGGATGATGATCGAAGGGAGAAGCCAGCGACGACGACGAACGAACTGCGGCACGCGTGCTCGCGACTGCTAGTCGGCTGCCAGCGTTACAAGCCCAGCAGTTCGGCGTTGCCGTCGGCGAGGATGCGCACGAGCTCGTCGTAGAAGTAATTCGACGTTTTGCGCACGTCTTCGGCGATGCGCTCGTCGTACATCTGCCGGCTGCGATCGATGTCTTCCTTCAGGCGCTCGTAGAGATCGTGATTCTTGCGGCCCTGATCGACTTTCGACTCGTTGTAGAGCTTGATTTCGGAGACGAGCAGGCGCGCGAATCTCCGCGCTTCGTCGTGCTTCTTCGCTTCTTCACTCTTCTCGCCGGCAGTCGCTGCGCTGCCGCGCACGCCTACGGGCGGAATGTACTGCGTGCTCGGACGCTCTTCCGCGCCGCCTGCGGCGGGCGCAGCAGCAGCGGGTGCTGGAGCAGGCGCGGGACGCGGCGCTTCGATCGACTGCAAACGCGCGGTCGTCGCTGGGGTTGCCGCCGCGGCTCCGCCGAAATCCTCCGCGGATGGAACGTTGAAGCGCGGCGGACGCTCGGCCGCGATCATGTCGCGCATCTGCGCGGCAGTGAACGAGACCGTCGCGGACTCGGGCTCGGGAGCGGGTTTCGCGACCGGAGCCGGTGGAGCGGGCGGTGGCGTGGGCCTTGGAGCCGGCGCGGAGGCCTGAGGCGGTGGCGTGGGGCGCGGAGCCGGTGCGGGTGTGGGCGGTGGTGTGGGTTTCGGAGCCGCGGCCGGCGCGATCGTTCCTTCGCCCGTGCTGAGACTCGGCGACGGAACTTTCTTGCGGATCGAGATCGTGTCGATCATCAATCCCGTGGTGAAGACCAGCAGCTCGATGGAAGAAACGTCGAGCTTGTCCGCATCGTCGTCAGTCGCATCGACAAAAACCGCGGCTGCGACTTTGTCCTTGATCACCATCGGCACGAGCACGGCGCGGGCGGAGTCGGAGGCGCCGAGGCGTGTGGCGAGGTTGATGCCGTCCCAGACGACGACTTGCTCGTTGCGAAGAACCGTGTCGAGCTCGGACAGCAATCCAGGCGCCGCATTGAAACGCTTCACCGTGTCGTCGTTCGGAAAGCCCATCCCTTTCCAGCCGCTGAACGTTTCGCCTTTGAGAATCAGCAGTGCTGCGCGCGAGCCGTATTGCAGACACTGCTCGAGCAGTGCATTGAGCACGTCGACTTGCGACTTGCCACGCTCGACTGCCTGCACGGCCTCTTTGAGACGCGATGTATCACCGCCGCCGCTCGGCGCGGCAGCAACCGCGACCGGCGCGGGTGGACGCGCGGCTTCGAGGTCTTCTTCGAATTGGGAGATGGCCTTTTGGATCTGCGGAAGGAACGCGATGTTGGAGACGTCCGCCTGCACGCTCTGGAGAGCGGCCTTGAGTTGTTGATCCACCACGACCCGCACGTCTTCGATCGACGACCGGATCTCGCCGACCAGCCTCTCGACCGATTCGCGGACCTGCCCATCGATCGAGCTCGCGACTTCCTCGCCCCTCACGGCCATTAAATCCTCCGGCTACTGTAGGTTGACACGGTTCGGCGGGTGTGCAAAAAGCATCGGCGATTATTGATCCCGCTCTCTGGCGCTGTCAAGAAAGCGAGACCGTGCTACTTTGCTCCGCAATGCGTGTTTTCCCAGTTGTTTTCGCGATGTTCGCCGCGCTCGCGATGAGCTGCGGACAGTCCGCCGATCAACCGGATCATCAGGCCGAATGGCGCGAAGTTTTGCGTCACAAAAAGGCGGCCGACGACCCATCCGCGCCGCCGCACGCAAAGCAGATCTACGCAGATTCCGTCCGCGCGTTCGTGCAGAAGCATCCGAATCACGGCCGCGCGCACGACGTGTGGCTGCGCATGCAGCTCTCGTTCGCGAACGACCTCGCAGCGATGGGCCGCTATCAGAATGCGATCCCGTTTTATCGCGCGGTCCTCAAGCGCGATCCCGACAATGCCGAAGCGCGCAAGGGACTCGCTGCGTCGCTCGATCGTCTCGCGGTGTCGCGCGACAAGCTCGTGAAGCTCGAGCGAGGAATGTCGCAGCGGGAAGTCGCCTCGATCCTCGGCAAGCCGATGCCCGGCTGGAGCGCCCGCAACGACCGCCGCGATGCGACGATCGAAGCGTGGTACTACCGCACGCGCAAGGGCGGCGTCGCCGCAGTCTACTTTCGCGACGGTAAGGTTTTCGCAGCGGAAGAAAACTCGCAGGCGAGAGTGGGAAAGCTTTAGTTGCCGGCAACCTGAAATCGCGCCTCGCAACAAGCTGTTCCATTGAGCGTATGCCTCTCTACGAATACGAATGCAAGCAATGCCGCGAGCGAGTCGACATCCTCCAGAAGATGTCCGATCCGCCGTACGCGCATTGTCCGAAGTGCGGCGGCGACATGAAGAAGCTCTTCTCGGCGCCGGCGATTCAGTTCAAGGGATCGGGTTTTTACAAGACCGATTACGCGAGTCCACAGAAAAGCGACACGAGCTCTTCAGAATCGAAGAGTGAGACCAAGTCCGAAGCGAAGTCCGAGTCCAAGACCGAAACGAAATCCGAAGCGAAGGAATCGAAGTCCGAGACCAAAGCCTCGAGTTAGCAGAGTGCTCATGATGGCCACTGCGAAAGGCATCAAGCGACGCGCCGACGTGGTGCTCGAAGAAGTCTTCCGCGCACTCTTCGAAGAAATCGACACGGACAAGATTCGCCGCGAAGTCGATGAGCTTCGCGCAAAAGCGCCGGAGTTCAACGCGGCCGGACATGCAAAGACACTCGCGCGTCGTACCGCGATTCGTTGCGCAGCAGCGGGCGCGGTCACCGGAATCCCTGCAGGTCTCGCGGCGATCGGCACGCTCGGCGCCGATCTCGCCTACCTCATGTACCAGCAGTTCCGCCTGATCCTCGGCATCGCCACGATCTACGGACACGAACCGTCGAGCCGCGAGCGATTCACCGAAGCGCTCTCGTGTCTCGCATTTTCATCCGGCGTCGGAATCGGCAAGCAGAGCATCGCCACGATGATGGGAAGCGCGACGATCGAAGGCGGCGTGATCGCCGAAAAAATCGGCGCGCGCTTTTTTCGCGAGCGCCTCGCGAAGATCATTCCGTTCGTCGGCGTCGTTTCCGGTGGCGCGCTCAACTACGTTTCCGTGCACGCCGTCGCACGCCACGCGATTCGCTATTACGAGTCGCGCGTCGATCCCGACATCGCCGAAGAGATCTGGGCCGAAGGCGACCGCGAACACGCGTGAGATCACGTTCGCCGTTGGCCGTTATCCGTTGGCCGTAGCTCGAATCGCTGCATCAATACGGCCAACGACCAACGGCAAACGGCGAACGAAAGTTGCGGAATGCAATCCGCGAAACACGGGTTTGACGCGGTGAACTGAACATGCCGAAATTCGAGATCGATCCGAGCACGGAGTCCCGCGAAGCCTCGTTCTATGAACGACGGCGCCTCCGCCGCATCCGCATGATCGTCGAGCTCACGCTCAATCTCATCAGTGGCGATCGCACCTGTTCCCATCGCGAGGCGCTCTGCCTCATCGACTGCGCGCGCAAAGCGGTCCTTGAGCTCTATCCGGGATTCGAAGAAGGATTCGCGCGCATCGTGCAGCCGCATTTCGAGCGCGTGCTCGTCACGCGCTGGCCGAACGAGAAGATGCACGCGGGACCGTGCGGCGAGATCGTGAATTAGTGACTGGTTGCTGGTGACTGAGGATGAGCATCCTCGGAAGCACCGCCGCAGTCACTAGTCACCAAGTCACCAGCTACTGCAACTTGGTCACTTCCACATCCCCATTCACCGTCGAGATCTTCAGTTCGAACTGACCGCCATTCACTTCGCCCGACACGCGACGGCTGCCGGGATGCGAATGGATGCTCAGCGGGAACGAGGCTTCGAAGTCGCCGTTCACCTGCGAGAGATCGACGTGGAATGACGCGGTCTGCGGCAGCACGGCCTGCACTTCACCGTTGACGGTTTTCAGCTGCGCGCCCTGGAACGTCTGCAGGAACTTCGCGCGCACCCGGCCGTTCACCGTTCGCGCGTTGAGCTCGTGATTGCCCGACATTTCGACGTCGATCGGTCCCGTCACCGTCACGCAATCGGCTTTCGACTTCATGCCGCGCGTCGCGATGCGTCCCGTCACGGTCGTGATCTCGAGATCGACGGTCGGCGGCACGCGCAGCTCGTAGTCGACCTGCAAGTCGTCGCCGCCGAAGAAGAACGGGATGTTGACGTGGTGCCTGCGCTTTCCGCGCTCGCGTCCGATCGAAAGCGTGTCGCCGGAGAGCGCGGTGTCGAAATACGTTTTCTTCTTGTCGTTCAGCTCGACCTCGTGTCCGCGCACGTGCGCGATCAGCGTGATCTCGCCCGGGGGGCCGGCTTCGACCGAAATGTCACCCGTAACCTCGTTCACTTCGAGGCGCTGAATGGCGCCGGCGGGCCAGCTCTGCTTCACCGTGACCGAGCGGCGCTCGCCGGCAGTGCACGAGGAAAGAAGCAGCGCTGTCGAGGCTGCCAGTAGAAAATAGACGTTACGGGTCCGGATGTTCATCTCACACCTGCAAGCGTCTTCTACGGAAGGCGTCCGCATGAGGTTTCATGACCGATAGCTCCCAGACGACGCTCCTGAG
>DATKFO010000132.1:0-2711 GCA_035544355.1 Thermoanaerobaculia bacterium | reverse complement strand
GATCGGTGCCTGCGCGATCGAGGAGCAGGCGTCCGAGGACGCGCTGCGCGTCGAAGAAATCCGGGCTCGCGGTGACGACCGTGCGCATCTCGCTCTCGGCGCGCTCGAGGCGGCCGGCGTCGATGAGGATCATCGCGCGCTCGAAGCGGAGTACGGAATCGTTCGGAGTTTTCTCGATGATGCGATCGAGCCGCGAGAGCGCGTCGTCGTAACGGCCTTCGGCCGCCGCCATTTTGGCGATGATGAATTCGTGAGGCTCGCTCGGAAACTCCTGCGCGCCGGCAACGACAGCAAACGCAGCAACCGCCAGCGAGAGGAGCAAGGACTTCGTCATGGTTTTCATGCTAGCACTCGATCTTTCGACAACATTCCCGGGAGAACAGTTACAGGGTTCCAGAGTTCCAGTGTTGCAGAGGAGCCATGAAAACCCCTCTGCAACTCTGGAACTATGCAACTCTGCAACTCTGCAACTCGACACTATGCAACTCTGCAACCCGGCCTCGTTTATGCTAAAAGCCTTGGCCATCGAGTCTTATGAGTCTTGACCGCATCGAGATCACCCCATTCGCGGTGATCATCGGCGACCTTCTACAGAATCGCCGGACCGGCTACCTCACGATCATCAAACCGCCGATCCGCAAGGTGTTGTACTGGTCGCAGGGCGAGCTCGTCCTGATCACGTCGGCATCGCCGGAAGATGCGCTCGGTGAGTTTCTCGTGCGTCGCGGGATCATCAACCCCGACCGCGCGTTCTCGATGCTGACCGACGATCCGACCGACGCGGCGGCGAAGTTTCACGAGGCCGGTCTGCTCGAGCTCTCGGGACGGCAAACGCTTTTGCGTGAATGGGCTGCGTCGTTGTTCCTTCCGCTGTTCTCGCTCGATGAAGGCACGACCGCGTTCACGGAAGATGAGCCGCTCGAGCCGGAGAAGCGCGTGTTCCTGCAGTCGACCGCGGCGCTCGTGCTCGACGGCATCCGCTCGATCACGAACGGTCTCGTGCTCCGCCGCTCCCTCGGCGACCTGAAACGCGAGATCGCGACCGCACGCTCCAGCCGCCACTCGATCGACAACGTGCCGCTCACGGAAAACGAGCGGCGCATTGCCGCATCGCTCACCGCGCCGGCGACGATCGAGACGTTCCTCAAACATTTCTCGAACGACTCCGTGACCGCGGCGAAAGTCGTCATCGGCATGATCACGCTCGGCCTTTTCATGATCGTCGACCCGATGTCGGTGCGCGAGCCGATCGTGTCGTTCGACGACATGCAGCGCGATCTCGAATTGCTCGCAGCGATCGGCTCGAGCGATCAGCGCTCGCTGCGCGCGGTGTCGTTCTCGCGGCAGATGGCAACGCTCGATCACTATCAGCTCGTCGACGTGCCGCGCGCAGCAACGCGCGCGCAGATCATCGTCGCGGCCGAGAGCGCGAAGAAAAAATACGATCCCGCGACCTATCCGCCGATCGTGCGCGACGCGGTGAGCGCGATCAACCGGCGCATTGACGAAGCACTCGGCGTTTTGAAAGATGCAGTGCGCCGCGCGGCGTACGACAAACTGCTGCAGCAGCGCGGCACACCAACGGGAACGACGAGCGAAGCGTCGATGCAGCAACGCCTCACGCAGCGCTCGATCGCCGATCAGAACTTCGCAAAGGCGCGCGAGCTCTCAGCGACCGGCGATTACTACGGCGCGATCGTTCTCCTGAAGCAAGCCGTAAATTTCGCACCCGATCTCGCGCAAGCCTGGTACCTCCTCGGATGCTGTCAGGAGCGCAATCCGAAATGGCGCCGCGACGCCGCGGAAAGCTTTCAGCACGCGCTCTCCGTCGACCCGAACCTCGTCGACGCCATGATCTCCCTCGGCGATCTGTACCGCAGCGAAGGCCTCTCCTCGCGCGCGCAGAATTGCTACGAGGATGCGCTGAAAGTCGCGCCGGAGAACCAGCAAGCGAAGAGCCGGCTGGTCGCGATCAAGAAGAAGTGATGTAGGGCCGCCTCTCCAGGCGGCCCGGTCCGGCTGGAGAGCCGGACCTACGTCACATCAACTCCTTCATGATCTGGTCGAGCGCTTCTTTCTTCGGGCGCGTGCGCTCGAGCGAAAGCGTGTTCAACGGTTCGTCGATCATGTCGAGCATGTGGATGAAGCTCTTCTTTTCCGGACGCAGGTGCACGAGGCCGGTGAGCATTTGGCCGTCGCGGATCGCGCGATGGATGCGCTCGAGCGCTTGCATGACGTCGGACGGGTCGTAGTCCTCTTCGAGTTTCTTGAGGATTACGTGCGAGCCGTCGTGCAGCTCGACGTCGCGCACGGTACCGGGCTCGTAATCGACTTCGATTTGTTCGAACGACTGGACGAATCCGATCTGGTGCAGGATCTCGTCGTGCTCTTTCGCGTACGTGTAGCCCTTCGTCGAGCCTTCGTGATTGTTGAACGTCACGCACGGTGAGATCACATCGATCACCGCGAGGCCATCGTGCGCGATCGCAGCCTTCAGAATATTGATCATCTGCTTCGGATCACCCGCGAATCCGCGCGCGACGAAGCCGCATCCGAGCTCCACGGCGAGCGCGCAGAGATCCATCGGCGGCAGGTCGTTGATCACGCCGGTCTTCAGCTTCGAGCCTTCGTCCGCGGTCGCGGAGAACTGCCCCTTCGTCAGACCGTACACGCCGTTGTTCTCGATGATGTAGATCAGCGGGATGTTGCGG
>DATKFO010000131.1:0-2006 GCA_035544355.1 Thermoanaerobaculia bacterium | reverse complement strand
CGACGGCGTGGCCGTTGCGATCCGTAGCAACGCGCGACTTGGACGGCAGCGGCATGCGCGCGACTTCTTCGACGTCGCGATCGATCCAGCGCGCGAGCTTGTACGGCAGCGTCGTCATTGTCGTCTCGACGTTGTACTCGGTCTCGAGCCGCGACTGCAGCACGTCGAACTGCAGCTCGCCGACGACCGCGAGGATCGGTTCGCTGCGGAGCCCCTCGTGCAGCACGAAGACCTGCATCGCGCCTTCTTCTTCGAGCTGTTCGAGTCCTTTTTGGAATTGCTTCTGCCGCGTGACCTGCTTCGCGCGCAGCGTCGCGAAATGCTCCGGAGCGAATCGCGGAATGCGATCGAACTCGATCGGCGCACCGGTCGACACCGCGTCACCGATCTGGAAGAGGCCGGGATTCACGAAGCCGATGACGTCGCCGGGATACGCGCGATCGATCGTCTCGCGCTCGCGTGCGAACAGGCGATGCGGACGCGTCATGCGCACTTCGCGCTCGAGCCGCGCGTGATGCACGAGCATGTCTTTCTCGAACGCGCCCGACGTGATGCGCATGAACGCGAGGCGATCGCGGTGGCGCTTGTCCATGTTCGCCTGGATCTTGAACACGAAGCCGGTGAACGTCTCGGACGTCGGCTCGAGCTCGATGTCTTCGCCGTTCGTGCGTGCGTGACGCGGTGACGGCGGCGGCGCGAATTCGAGCACCGCGCGCAAGAAAGGTTCGACGCCGAAGTTGTTCACGGCGCTGCCGAAGAACACAGGAATCACGCGGCCGTACTCGAACTGCTTGCGATCGAACGCTGAGCCCGCGCCGGCGAGCAGCTCCGCAGCGTCGCGCAGCTCTTCCCATGCAGTCGGACCGATCGCTTCTTCGAGCGCAGGATCATCGAGTCCGCTCACCATCACCGGCGCGACGTGCGCTCCGTGCTGCGTGCGCTCGAAGCGAAGCACGCGCTGATCGCGCAGATCGAACACGCCCTGAAACGTCGGACCATTTCCGATCGGCCAATTCATCGGCACGACGGAGACGTTGAGCTCGCGCTCGATCTCGCCGATCAATTCGAACGGATCGCGCGACGGCTGATCGAGCTTGTTCACGAAGCAGAGGATCGGGATGTGCCGCATGCGGCAGACCTCGAACAGCTTGCGCGTCTGCGGCTCGATGCCTTTCGCGCCGTCGAGCACCATCACGGCGCTGTCGGTCGCGGCGAGCGTGCGGTACGTGTCTTCGCTGAAATCTTCGTGGCCCGGCGTGTCGAGGAGGTTGAGGCAGAAGCCTTCGTACTCGAACTGCAGCACGGTCGAGGTGATGGAGATGCCGCGGCTCTGCTCGATCGCCATCCAGTCCGAGGTCGTGTGTCGCTGAGCCCGTCGCGCCTTGACTGCGCCGGCGATCTCGATCGCGCCGCCGTAGAGCAGCAGCTTTTCGGTGAGCGTGGTCTTGCCGGCGTCGGGGTGCGAAATGATCGCAAACGTCCGTCGCCGCGCGACTTCGCGTTCCAGCTCGTTGTCGATTTCGGGTGTGGCGGTCATCTGCGCGCCAGACAACAGGAGCGTTTTGGAAAGATTCCGTAACCGCCGACCACTTGACATATGAGCGAAATAGAAGCAAATTACGTCACGTTACAACAGTCAGATGAGTCAAGAAAGCTCATGTTTCAATCTAGGAGGAACCAAAATGACACTTCTTACCCGTTACAACACCAGCCGTTTCCTCGAGCCGTTCTTCCGTTTCCCGTTCTTCGTCGATGAGACGACGCCGTCGACCTCGACGTGGAATCCGGCGGTCGATGTGGCCGAAGAGGGCAATCGCATCCTCGTGAAGGTCGAGGCGCCGGGCGTCGACGAGAAGGACCTGCGTGTTTCGTTCGAGGACGGCATCCTGACCGTCACGGGCGAGCGGCAGTTCGAGCGCAAGGAAGACCGCAATTACCACCGCATCGAGCGCGCGTACGGCTCGTTCACGCGGACGTTCGCGCTCCCGCGCAGCGTCGACGCGACG
>DATKFO010000130.1:0-5095 GCA_035544355.1 Thermoanaerobaculia bacterium | reverse complement strand
AGGTGTAGCAGTGCGCACCGGACGTGTAGCATTGCTACATGGGGGGTGTAGCGGTGCGCACCGGGCGTGTAGCGTTGCTACACGGGGGGGTGCGCACGGTGTGAAAACTCGCCGGCAGTGCGAAACCTCCTCGTGGATGCCTCGAAGACCACGACCTCCGGCCAGTCACGCCGGAGATCGCGGGTTCGAGTCCCGGCGGCCCCGCATTCATGCGCCGCGACTTTGCGGCATTGTGTTTTTTGTGGCGGCGCGAAGCGCGAAAATGACCCGCACAAGGTTCGGCGCAAGATGTGAATTTTTCAGGGCCGCGGGAACACACCGAATACCGTGCAAATCGGGTCACCCGCGCCGAAGAACTTGCTTCGCGATCTGTTCAACCCGCATGCGATAAAACGAACCCTCGGGTTCATTCTCGACAGCTCGCAGCGCACGCTCGATCTCCTCGCGTGCGAAAGCGGTGTCGCCCATCTGATCTGCCACTTCGGCGTGTGCGGCCCGTGCAAACGACGTGGTCGAATGATCCGGCCCCAAGGAGCGCTCATATGCGGACAGAGTCTGGATCAACAGCTCACGCGCGCGCTCCAGATCGCCGAGCCTCTTTGAGACTCCTGCTAAATTGAAGCGCCGAACGGCCACGGTAACGTGGTCGTCGCCCAAATTCCTGACGTCCGATGCCAAGGCACGCTCTAGCAATTCTTTTGCACCCGACAGATCACCACTCGCCTGTAGGACTCCCGCAAGATTTCCCCTTCGACAGGCCACTGACGTGTGGTGTTCACCAAAGGTGCTTAGATCGGAGGACAACGCACGTTCGAGCAGCTCTCTAGCACGCGACAGTTCGCCCATTTGAAAAAAGACCATCGCCAAATTAGATCTTCGACTGGCGGTTGTTGGATGGCTTTCACCGCGGTTCTCCAGATCCAGACGCAGGGCACGCTCAAACAACTCCTGGGCACGCGTCAGATCACGCATCAATTGGGCGGCGGTTGCCAGTCGGTCGAGCAGATAGGAGACACCTTCGTCATCGTCGCCCAGAACGGCGGCAGCGTTACGTAAGCCTTCCTCCAAATGAGGACCGTCGCGGCTGTAGATCCGGACTCCGTCCTCCACCGTGATCTCTTGCGAATACTCCACACATCCCTCGACAAATCGTCGCTTGGCCCGCTTAAGGTTCTTCGAAGATCCTTTTCGTAACGCCCACTCGCGCACGAGGCGATGCATGCGCCAGCGCTCGCCATCACCAGCGATCAGATGAATGCGGCGAAGGGGCTGTTGCGTGTCGGCATCGACGCCGCATGCTTCGAGGAGCTCGATCGACGCGTCCTCGGGCGCGAAACTCGCACGTTGCGACCGGGCACGAGGAGCTGTTCCAGGCGTTCGAGATCAGGCTCTCGTCCGAAGAGTCTCCGCGCCCGGCGCGCCGGCATGTTGTAAACCGGCGAGCGCGCGGAGCGCGGAGCCACGGGCATGTCGCGAACGCGCTCGTGAATCCGCTCAGCGAGCGCGCGAACGCCCAGCTCCCAACCAAGAGCAGTGCGCGCCGCTAGCAGCGGCGACCGAGCGGTCAGTGTGGCGTGATCCAGATCGAGCCGGATCGGCAGGATCCGCTTCCGATCGAACGCTGCCTCCTGATTGAACAGCGCGCTCAGCTCCGCCTGCGGCCAGTATTTGAAGAAGCTCGGACTCAGAACCACGACGCCAAAGCGCGACCGCGCCAGTCCCTCATCCATCCTCCGGCGGAAGTCGTCGCCGACCCGGATCTCGTTGGAGTCGTACCAGACCCGAAGGCCGCGCTCCCTCAGCGCCGCGACGAACGAATCGACGAACCGCGCCTTGTCCTCGCTCGCGTGCGAGACGAAGACGTCGTACCCCTGCGCTTCGACAACGCCCGGACGCGGATCGAAGACCACGGTTCATGATACCCCGGTCGGGGCATCTGCAAACTCAGAGCAGCGAAGGACTTCCGCGGCCAGATCGATCGGCTCCCGGAGGGATCGATCACTCCGCCGGACCGTAATGATGATGGCGTCATTGGTTCCCCGAACAGATCGATTGGTTCCGCAATTCAACAGGTCGCGAGCTGTCCCTCCAAGCCCGCAACCGGGCATCCCATATGAGGTCGCCGAAGTACCCTTGACCCGGCAGGAGTGGGTCTGGAGTTGAATTTCGGGCGGAGTAGTGCTGCAAGCGGTTCGATAACTCTCCGGCCTGTCACGCCGGAGATCGCGGGTTCGAACTCCGTCGGCCCCGCCAAACTGAAACTCTCAGTCCGCCTGTTGGTCCGCCGGCTTTTTTGCGCGAGGTGGCGGACGTTAAGTCCGCCGTCCCGCAGTTGGGAGACGGTCTGCCGTGCCGCCGCCGCTCTGGGTCGTGACAGAAAAGCAGCAGCACGCCGCCGCACTCCCAGGTCACCCCTTGATGATGTTGTGGGCCTCGATGAACTCCGGTTCGCCGGGATCGACGCCGGCGCTTTGCAGGATCGGCATCAGGGTCTGTCCGAAGCGCTCGAAGTTTTCGTGCGTGTCCCAGATGTCCGAGACGCGCAGCTCGTTCGGATCGCCGAACGCCACGTGAAAAATCCGCCCCTGCGGCGAGCCTGCGCCCGCGGCCTCGAGGCGTTGAATGATCTCGTCGTACTTCTGCCGCGACATCGATTTCGGAACGAAACGAACTACGTATGCCATTGCACTCTCCTCGCTGATTTGCGAATGGTACGGCGGGTGGGAGGAATCGGATTCAACGGTTCAGGGCGGCGTCGATGATCGGCTTCGCCCAATCAGGCGATGTTTGGATCATCGCAACGATCTGGCCGTGCTCGAGGTGCAAGAGAAGTTTCGGCGCCGGGTGCTCGCTCTCTTCGCTGTTGTCGAAGAGCCGCAACTCCGCCAGCTGGTTCATCAGCATGATGATGTTGCGCCGCGATCCCTCCCATCGCTCGCGAATCTTCGCCTCTGGAATGTCGTGACCGCCTGCCGCAACGCGAGCCCGCACGCGTGCGATGTGCTGCTTGGGCGTCGCGAGGCCAATGAACCAAACGCGCACGTCGAAACCGGCCAATGCCGCGTCGCGGATCAGCCGTGGAATCGTGTTGCCACCGAGCGTGGTCTCGAACGCGTAGCTCTCGCGCAGGCGAATCGCGCTCTCGAGTCTCCGCTTCCCTTCATTCCAGGCGCGACCATTTGCGTCATCAACTGAACATCCCAATTCTCGACGGATGCGAGCAGCGACTTCATCGGGATCGAAATAGTTCAAGCCCTTCCGACGAAGAGCGCCCCCACCAAGAGAACTCTTACCCGCGCCGTTGACACCTGCGATCACGAATACGACTGGCGCTGAATCCACGACTACTTGTCTTCGCGCAACGTTGCGGAGAGAGACGATGCAAAGACCTCGCGCAGCCGGTCGGCCGCTCCCGGCGCGCGGAGCACGGCGAGCTCTTGATCGAGCTCGGCTCGAATGCGCCGCATTGGATCGCTCACAGATGCCGACGCTTTCAACGTCGCGTACTGATCGACCGACAACACGACTGCCTCCGGCTTGTTGTCGTTCGTCACGATGACGGGCCCGAGGTCCTCGGCTTCTTCGACGATCTTGCGCCAGTCGCTCTTCACATCGGACGCCGCATGCGTGCTGTGCGTTCCGGCGAGGGCTTCGAGTTGATCGAGGGTGAGGTTCGACATGTACGCTCCGAGGACAATCTTAGCAGCGCCCGCGTCAGCGCGAGCCGTAGGTGGCTGCGGGCGTGTCGACGCGAATCGAGACGTTGCTCGCCGCGATCGGATTTTTCTCGCCGTCTTTTTTCACCCACACCACGACCGTGTAGATGCCCGGACCGTCGGGGAACGGGACGGTGAAGGAGAATCCGCCGTCGTCGCCGACGAAGAAGTCGCCGCGGCGGCCGTCGCTGTATTCCTGTTTGAGAATGTGCAGCGTACGGTCTTCGCGCATCGCGTAGACCGTGCGCAGCCGCGGCAGGTAGTCCTTGCGCGTATCGGGCAGGCGATAGCTGTTGATCAGGTTCGCGACGTGCGGCGGCATCGATTGCGGCAGCGCTTCGTGATGCACGCTGATCGCTTCGATCTTCATTCCATTCGACGGCTTGCCCGCGCACGTAATCTGTTCGCCGACGCTCGCCGCGCGCGGCAGCGGCCGCGTCCAGTCGACGTAGCGGCGGATGAATTCCTGCGCGATGCGGAACTCGCCTTTTTCCCACGCGAACCCGATGCCGACGTGCGTCGCGCTCGGATCGAGGATCGTCCGGCGATGTCCATCATGCGGCGGCTCCTCGGCCATCATCGCGTCCTGCGACCGCCGCACCATTTCGTACAGCGCGCGCTCGCTGAACGTGTACGTCGCCGACCACGCGGCCGTGTTCTCGCTCAAGCCATCGTTGCCGCCGGAAAACGAATAGCGCATGTACGGCGCCTGTCCGTCGACCGTGAAGTGCCCGGTCGTGCCGTTGCGAATCTGCGTGCGGCAATAGCGATCGGCGATCGTCGACGTGATGGGATCGAGCTGCACCGGCGCCAGGCGATACATCGCGCGATCGCGATTGATCAGGCGCAGCATCTCCGAACGCAACGTCGTTTGCGTTTCCTCGACGGCGTTTTCACCCTGCGCGAGCGGCGTCGCGAGGAGAAGCGCGGTCGTGAGCAAACCGATGAGTCGGTTCATTGGAGCTTGTCGGGAAACGCGATTGTACGGTTTTTAATTCGTTACGGATGAGGCGTATCGGACGATTTCACCGAACCGGTAACTCGATCACGACTCGCAGTCCCGGATTCGCGTTCTCTGCGTGAATTCTTCCGCCGTGTTCTTCGACGGCCTTGCGCGCGATCGCGAGGCCGAGGCCGGTGCCGCTCGATTTCGTGGAGAAGTAGGGGTCGAAGATGCGCGGGAGCATTTCGGGCGCGACGCCCGGGCCGTTGTCTTCGACCGCGATCACGACTTTCGAGTCGACGCTTTGGCTGTCGAGGCGGACGCGTCCGCGCGGCGCGGCCTGGAACGCGTTCTCGATCAGATTCGCGACGGCACCGCGCAGCATGCGCGCGTCGCCGCTGAATTGCGCGGGCGTCGAAGGAGAAACTTCCGCGCG